>VBPR01000196.1 GCA_005877345.1 Nitrososphaerota archaeon | reverse complement strand
CCATTAATTGATACTTGGAGGGTAGAATACCAAAAAGTACACCCGGAAGCCAATATTAATTATCAATCTATCGGAAGCGGTGGGGGTATTAAGCAATTTACAGCAAAAACAGTTGATTTTGGAGCTACTGATGCACCTCTGTCAAAAAATGAAAGTCACAAAGTGCCAGGAGCAGTACATATTCCAGAAACTATTGGTTCTGTTGTTGCAGCCTACAATATCCCAAGTATTCCTGAAAAGGGACTAAAGTTAACAGGTGAAGTTCTAGCAGACATATTTTTAGGCAAGATTACGAAGTGGAATGATCCCAGGATACAGGCTCTAAATAAGGACAAAACTTTACCTGCTGATGACATCGTGGTAGTGCATAGATCAGATGGTTCAGGTACAACTTATGTTTGGACTGACTACTTGTCAAGTGTAAGTCCAGCATGGAAAGAGCAGTTAGGTAAAGGAAAATCAGTTCAGTGGCCGGTGGGAATTGGCGCTCCTGGAAATGAAGGAGTTGCAAATGCAATTAAAGGAAGTCCAAATACAATCGGATATGTTGAATTAGGCTATGCGTTGACTACAAAGACGCCGTTTGCATTTATCCAGAACAAGGAAGGTAAATTTGTTGAGCCTTCACTTAATTCGACAAAGGCCGCAGTGGAGGCGAACGTAGCATCACTGCCAAAAGGCGATGGAGACTGGAGTAATGTTACCTTTGTAAATGCAGCAGGTGCAGATTCATATCCCATTGCAAGCTTGACATACCTACTCTTGTACAAGGAAATGAGCACCGATCCAAACCTAGATCAGGGAAAAGCAAAAGCATTGGTTGATTTCATATCGTGGGCTATAACTGATGGGCAGAAAATGGGCCCAAGTCTGGGCTACGTTCCACTACCTGATGGTGTAGTAAAACTCGACCAGGATACTCTTAAATCCCTAACATTCAAGGGGCAGCCAATAACATAATTGCGGCAATAACATGGCAGGAATGAAATGAACAGCAATCCGAACCCTTTTCTTTATTTTTTATATCTAAATTTTTGGTCTTATGCTATAAGGAATCATAATGCGAACACAAATAACAATAATAATGCCTTGACTATATCAAATGTCCTTGTTAGAAAAATGGCAGGTGGTAGGGTATTTCTGTAGTAGGCTCCAAACATAAACAATACCTATCTACGCTTTTTGTAGTACGAAACAGAAAACACGATAAGATATTCGCAGGACTTGCTGTCGGAGCTGCAGCTTATACGTTACTTATGGTAGGACTTGTCGCCTTTTCAGTTGCCAAAGGATCTATAGATATTTTTGCGAAAGAAGGTTTTAACTTTATTACACAATCAAATTGGGATGCAGTTGAAGGTCGTGAATCATTTGGTGCTTTTCCCTACATTATTGGTACTCTCTTGAGTGCCGGTATAGCGATGCTAATAGGAGTACCAATTAGTTTGGGAATTGCTATCTTTATTTCAGAAATAGCACCACCTCGAATCGGCACTCCACTAGCCTTTCTATCAGAGCTTCTTGCTGCAGTTCCAAGTATAATCTATGGTCTCTGGGCATTATTCGTATTTAGATTCTGGGTAAGAGATTTGGTAGAAAAGCCATTGTACGATGTGTTTCATGCTTCCGTCCCATTTTTTGCAAAGACACCATTTGGCCTTGACATATTTACTGCGGGAGTAGTATTGGCAATTATGATAATTCCAATAGTATCGTCTATATGCAGAGAGGTTATGAAAGTCGTTCCTAATTCACAGAGAGAAGCAGCATATAGCCTTGGTGCTACTCGCTGGGAAACTGTTAGAATGGCTGTATTTCCTTATGTTAAATCAGGACTCGTAGGTGCTTCTATGCTTGGTTTGGGCAGAGCAGTGGGAGAAACGATACTTGTTACAATGATTATTGGCAACGTAATCGGTCCTAATGCAATTCCCACTACATTGTTCTCCCAAGGTCAAACTCTTGCAAGTTTGGTAGCCAATGAATTTAATGAAGCATCGTCTGATCTACATCTTTCGGCTCTGATTGCTCTTGGAGCCATTTTGTTAGTCTTGACGATGGGAATCAACGTAGCAGCCCGTATTATGGTAAAAAAGAAAATTAAGGTGCAATCAGGGGCCAAATCACAATGACAATAAATAATAACAAGAAGTACAGGGATATTCTGCTGGAAACTGTAGACAAGAAATACAGAAAACGCATGTTTGTCAATAAACTTGTTACAATAACTACAGTTGTTTGTGTTATTGCTGCGATAGTCCCCTTGACTAGTATATTGATTGAAGTCGTCAGGAATGGAATAAGTGCCATTAGTTATGACTTTCTCACACAGCCACAAGGTTCTATTGGTTCAGGCAGTGGGGGAATAGCGCCTGCTATACAAGGAACTTTTATTGTTGTGGGACTTGCCGCTGCGATAGGGACACCTGTAGGACTTCTAACAGGTATATATCTGTCTGAATTTGCCAAAGAAGGCAAATTTTCATATGCGGTTAGATTCTTTAATGATGTCCTTACTGGTCTGCCATCGATAGTCATTGGTATTGTAGGATATGTTCTTATAGTTTTAGCCCTGGGTTCCTTTTCAGTATTAGCTGGAGCACTATCTCTTTCTATAATTATGATACCAATAGTGGTGCGGGTCACAGAAGAAACATTGAAGGTGGTTCCGTATTCACTGCGAGAAGCAGGTCATTCACTAGGACTTTCCAAGGCCAAAATTACTTTATTTATAGTACTTCCTGCTGCAAAAGATGGAATTCTCACAGGTATTGTCGTTGCCATATCAAGAATTGCAGGTGAAACTGCCCCTCTTATAATGACAATACTTGGCACAAGCCTCTTCTTTACTGGCATTACAGGTCCAGTAGATGCTCTGCCTCTAAGAATTTGGAGGTTAGCTAGTCAACCATATGAATCCGCACATGCCTTTGGGTGGGGTTCAGCACTGGTTCTGATTTTGATGATCTTGGCCTTGAGTATGGGATTAAGACTTTTAGTTCAAAAAAGATCACTTAGGCCAGTTACCTGATCAATATGTCTATATTTACTATATAGATAATGCATAATTATTGAAAATTCTCAATGATGATTAGCAATTGGCCATAGAGGATCCTATTGAAGCTAAAGAAACTGTAGTCCAAGCCACCGAAAAGTACAAGGTGAGGATTGAAAATGTTAATGGATGGTATGGGAATAAACGGGCAATAAAGGATATCAACCTCAATGTGAAGGAGAAAACTGTAACAGCGTTTATTGGGCCATCAGGTTGTGGTAAGACTACGCTTATCAGATGTCTAAATCGAATGCACGAAATGACTCCTGGTGCTCATGCGGATGGACGAATTATAGTTGATGGAATTGACATTTATGATAAATCAATTGATCCGGTTATAATTAGAAGACGTATAGGAATGGTTTTTCAGAAACCAAATCCTTTTCCTACTATGAGTATCTTTGATAATGTTGCGGCAGGCTTGAAGCTTAATGGCCTGACTAACAAAACCA
Organism: Nitrososphaerota archaeon; assembly: GCA_005877345.1. GTDB lineage: Archaea > Thermoproteota > Nitrososphaeria > Nitrososphaerales > Nitrososphaeraceae > TA-21. The sequence continues at coordinate 5,826 of VBPR01000196.1, read as the reverse complement.
TAATTAGAGAAGTTGTAGAAGAAAGTCTAAAAGAAGCAGCGTTATGGGATGAAGTAAAAAACCAGCTCGAACAACCAGGAATGAGTCTATCGGGAGGACAGCAACAGAGACTTTGTATTGCAAGAGCACTTGCGATGCAGCCAGAGGTGTTACTAATGGATGAGCCAACATCATCACTAGATCCGCTTGGTTCGTCTAAAATAGAAGAGCTTGTCAGAGCTCTAAAAGATAGTGTTACCATTATAATAGTAACTCATAATATGCAACAGGCCGGCAGAGTATCTGACTTCACAGCATTTATGTACTTGGGTGACTTGATAGAATACGGATCAACAAATCAAATATTCATGAAACCTGAAAAGGAACTTACCGAGCGATACATTTCGGGAAAATTTGGTTAGCTCTAATTAGTTTGTCAAGTTGACGCGATTATTAGATATTGGTTTAGAGCGGATTACTAACCTCATCATGGACATGGGTCATTTATCGGAACAGTTAGTTAATTCAGCATTGGAATCGTATGAAAAAGGAACAATGCTCCGCTCGCAGATTTTTGAAGGTTCTGAAAAGCTAAGATTTTTGCAGATCGAAGTTACAGATTTTGCTACGGAATTAATAGCAAGGTACCAGCCCGTAGCGAGGGACCTCAGGTTAATTCAATCATTTATGGATGCGGCATATGGTTTTTCAAGATTCGGTAGATATGCATATGATATAGCTGAAGTACTTGATACAATAGGTCCACTTCCAAACTGCGACAAGTCTCAGGTTTCATCGATGGCAAAGACTGCCAAAGAAATGATACAATTAAGCGTAAAATCTTTAGAGAAGCTTGACAAGGATGCGTCAGTGAAATTGTACATGTTGGACGACAGTGTGGATTCGATGTTTCGAAACTATCTAAAAAAAGCCCTAACTCAGACTAAAAAAAGGAACTTTGAGCCAAGGTGCTATGTTTCGGCTCTGTTGATACTCCGATACTTGGAGAGAATTTCAGATCATGCCTGTTACATAGGCGACTGCGTACACTACATTGTCACAGGAGATCCAAGTCCAAGGCGTTAACTATATAGAATATGTGTGTCTATATGATAACTACAGATCACTAAGCAAAAAATCCATATTCTACTGATATCTAAGTATCTATATTGCAAACATTTGAAAACAATGAAGTAAGAAAAATACAGTATACTGGTAGGTCTACATACGTTTTATCCCTTCCAAAGCGGTGGGTAAATGAGTTAAAACTTAAGGCTGGCGACCCAGTCACAATAATGAGAGAAGCCAACAATTCACTTTCCATAGTCCCCAATGTTGTGAGGGGCCCAAGTACCTATGAAGCTACTTCATTTGTTACCAGTGACAAGAGTGGCCCTACACTAAAGCGCACAGTAGTATCCATGTACCTTAGAGGATTCAACATTATGCACTTAAAATCAAAAACAGGAGGAATTCATCCTTCACAGCGTGATGCGATCAGAGAAGTTGTTCGTAGAAACTTAATTGGGACTGAAATTATTGCTGATTCATCCGATATGGTAACAATTCAAGTATTATTGAGCTTGCCAGAGCTGTCTATAAACACTGCTGTAAGAAGAATGTTTTTAATCGGATCATCTATGCACAGGGACGCAATTTCTACACTAGCAGGAGACAGCCAGGAGTTGTACCAGACAGTAATAAAATCAGATGATGAAGTAGATAGGTTCAGTCTCTATGTTCTTCGCAACCTTGTAATAGCCTCTCAGAACGAAAGCACCTTAAAAGCGATAGGTTTGAAAAGCCCTGCTGATTGTCTCAGTTATAGTGCGGCTGTACGGAGTCTCGAGAGGATTGCGGACCACGCTTCGGAGATTGCTCTTAAGAGTTCACAGATAGGAACAGTACCTGAAGAATTGCGCAAGAGAATAATAAAGATGAGTGACCTGTCTCTTCAGCTTTTAAACGATTCCATTGAAGCGTTTCTTAGAAAGGATTACTACTTGGCTGATAGCATAGTAGATAAATCTGAGAATATCAGAACAATTGAAGATGACATAATCACATTTATTGATAAAGAGAAGAATCCAAAAAATTATAACAATATCTATGTAAAGTTAATCCTAGAACACATAAGAAGAACTGCAGAATATTCCTTTGACATTGCCGAAGCTGCAATGAACCAGATAGTGGGAGAAGTTATAGAAATCAGATAAGGAATTCAATTGAGATGGATGAGTAGAGAAATAAAGAAATAAAGTCTAATTTTGCATAATTCTAATTGATAAATTGAAGAATTTCCTAATTTTTCCAAGCAATGGGTTCTATAAAATAATAAAACTCACTTTTTTAGTTTATAATTCTAAATGATTCTTCTTTTGAAGTTCCAAACAGGGGTCCTCAATATATATTAGGTAAAGGTGCTTGGACTTTTAAGCAAGGTATGTCACAAGTTCTTAAAGTTGAAGCGCATTGTCACAACGTTTTTTCAAATCACAGAAACTACCCTTCAAAAATACCATTTGACTGCGGTGTCGCAATTGAAGAACAACTAGAAAATGCGTATCTTCAGAAAATTGACGTTATGTTTGTTACAAATCATAATACTCTTGATGGTTATTCCCAAATTTTAGAATGTAAACAAAACCATGCAAAATATCAAAATATAAGAATCTATCCTGCTGAAGAAATAACAATCAACAATAAAGGACATGTATTGGCTTATGGTATTGAAAATGAGATAAGACCAGGTATGACTTTGGACGAGACACTTGATGAAATAAGGAAGCAAAATGGTGTATCATGTGCTGCTCATCCGTTCGCAGTTTCAAATGGGATAAGAGAATATGCAAAAAAATGTGACTTAATTGAATCATTTAACAGCAATAACATTGATATCTTTTCAAATCTAATCGCTGAGAAATTCGCCAAAAAAAATAATATGACATCAATAGCCGGTAGCGATTCTCATGTCAAATCTACTATTGGAAGAAGCATCAATACAGTAGAATCAGAAAACAACATTGATACTATTTTAGAGAATTTAATAAAAGGCAGGTTCAAAATGGGCAAATTAAATTACGTAAGGAAAGAAGAAATGCGTGAACATGCTCACTATATCATATCATCATCACGTCAGTCTATATTAAATTTAATAAATGAAACAAATCCAAAATTTCATTCTATAGTCAAATGGGCAATAGATTCTTTTTGTGGCGTTTGGTGAGTTCACTTACAATGTACTTGTCAAAACGTGTTTCAAAAAAAGTGAACATTTACGGATATAATCCTCTGATTCTTGAACAAAGATCATGGTCAAATCTTATCTCATTGAGTCTGATTCCATAATGAGGTTAAAATTATTCGTGTCTATTCCGTGGTTTCGTAAAGTTCATTTTTAAGTTGTTATTAATTTTGCGTTTAGAAACATGAATTTGCAAGAATCTTTATTATTGCTGTAATAAAATATCAAACAGATAATGCTTTTCATTGATTTGGAAGTATCTGCTGTTTAGAGTTTGAAGCGTTGTTATTAGTTTTATCAATGTCAAAAGCCTTATTCGTCCACACGATGGCCTCCTCAAATTTACCTAATTCGGCTAGCGCACCTCCCTTATTGTATAAAGCATCAACAAATTTAGGATCAATTTCTATTGCTTTATCAAACCAGGTAATTGCTTCTTCATATCTTCCAAGGTTAGTAAGTGCAAGTCCTTTGTTGTTTAGAGCATATACAAAATTGGCATCAATCTTTAAGGCCTTATCAAACCAGCTAATTGCTTCTTCATATCTTCCAAGTTTATTGAATACTAATCCCTTACCATTTAGAGAATCAATAGATTTAGGATCGATCTTTAGGGCCTGGTCGTACCATTTGGCTGCTTCCTCATATTTTGACTTGTTGAATGACATGTGACCTTTTTCAATTAGATCATGGACAAAAGGGCTCAATATCTACAGTTTTATATTTAGCATCAGCTGTTCCCACAAATATTAACGTTAAAAATATCGTTACTAACAGACAACTAAGGAGACAGGCTTCTTTCAGACGAATAGTTTTGACGACGAGACCAATATACTTTTTCAATTTTACTGTATATACCAAATTATATAAGTATAGATAAATTATTTTCGATTTAGAATCAATTATCATGATGAAAGTCGACCGGCATTCATAATCGCCTGTGTGTAGAGTATGTCATGTTTAATTCGTAAGGTGATTCACTTACATAGCTTATACTATAGTTTTATACGTGGGTATTCAATACCAATCTATGCAAAAACAGGAGCAAGAAGTAGAATTGTTTTTAGATTCAGTAAAGTCAGAACATACCAAGCGGACATACAAATCCTATCTAAAGAAATACATGGAGCTTACGGGACTAGAGAACCTTTTACATGAGAACAATCCTCGTCTAATTGAAAAGGAAATCAGAGAGTTTATCATAAAGATGAAAAAGCAAGGGATGACTTTTACTGCACTCAAGAACTATACAACGGTTGTCTTTTCATTTTACAAGATTCATGATATTGTACTGAATATAACTAAAATATCTAAATTCATGCCAGAAAATAGACGAGTAAAAAAAGATAGAGGTAAAGCTTAGCATCTATCAATAAAAATTATTGATGAATAAAATGATTCAACCAAAGATAGCTCTTCGATTAGGAGGCTACAAGATATTTACTGCAACGCCAGCTGTTGGCATTCTGTATGAAGTTAACGGGTTCTTGTCAGGTAATGTACGTTTAAGGGGTAGAGACAATGGAAGTTATTTATACAATTATCTAGAAATGCTGGACTATCATTTTGGTCCAGAAGATAATACAATCGAAGTCGGTTCTGGTAATATCAGAGAATTGTACGGGGGACTTGGACCAGCACAAAAGTGTACTACTGTGGATATCAACCCTGACTGCAAACCCGACATAGTTGCAGATGGTCAGTACTTGTCTGAAATTCGAGATAATAGTTTCAAGAGATGGAGATGTGACCCACCATATAATGATAAGACTTCTAAGGGAATGTACAAGACAGAGTTCCCTAATTTCAATAAATTGTTGAAAACTGGAGCTAGAGTAATCGAACCCAACTCACTGATGTTTCTGTTATGTTCACAGAATTATCAAATGTGTCCCAGCAATGTGACCCGAATTGGATTTATTTACATCAGTGTCGTTCCAAACAATGAGACCAGGATTCTAAACATCTATGTAAAAACTCGAAATTGAAATTAAAATGACATTATTAATATCCAATTTGATTAATTCCAATATACAAAAAGAAATCAAAATACTGTCATCAAATGGAATTGATGAAAATATTGCTATTGTATTGGATAATCATAATCACGATAAGGAGTACTATCAAAAAAACAGATTGTGGATATTAGAAAAAAAGAAGGTCTATGCGTTAAAAAACAAGGAACGTATTGCAGCATATCACGCAAGGTATATCTTAAGAATAGAAAAAATAATAACAATTGAGTCAAACTAAAGTCTAGATATGAATTTTAAATGTCATAAATGTGAAAAGCCAATTTCAGAAAACTACTACTGCTTCGAGTATGCTAGTTTTCTAAAACAATATCAGCAAAAACCAAAACAAAAAACAAAAATAAATGAAGCAAAATTAATTCACAAGGCGATGTTTGGGTAATAGAAATTTATTAATTCCAAACTTATTGATTGACGTAATGACAAATCAAAAATATTTCAGATGCTATTACTGCGAATTTACAACTGATTTAGATATGTTTTATCAAAGATTTTAAAGAAAAAGAAGAATTGGAGAATTAAAAAAATTGAAAAATACCATACCCTTTGTCGCCGTTTATATTTCGTGCT
>VBPR01000195.1 GCA_005877345.1 Nitrososphaerota archaeon | reverse complement strand
TACAGCACGTACAGTTTTTCTTTTTCCCTTTATGGTACCAACCACAATTTCTGGTGGATGGATATTGTAAAATCTAGATAGTAATTGTATTGATTCTTCTGTTCTCTTATTTAAGATCATCTCTACTATTAATGCTTGTGTTTTGATATCGGGATATTCCATATTGTAATCATCCCAGCCCGCTAAACTTATATCACAATCCAATCGCTATTAGACGGCTCTTCACAGATGATGTAGCACGTATTGCAACACTTTTAATCACTTTGTATTTCTTCTTCCTCTAAATCATCTTCTATATCTTCCTCTAAATCATCCTCTATATCTTCCTCAAAATCATCTTCTATATCCTCATCACTTTTGGGAATATTATCATCCTTTTCAGCATTCAAAAGCATTGCTTCTCAGCATTAATACTCCCAATAGAGTATTTAATAATTATTTAGAACGCCTTTTGGTGATGCTGTACAATTAGACGAGGATTAGCTTCAGGTCGATTAATATTCGTGAATATTTAAAAAATGGAAATCAGGTGCAGCCAATTGTTATATGATGAATTCGGCCCAAATAGGACTATAGTTTTCCAACGGTGAAGGAACAAGTTTATAATAATTCTTCTCTAAGTAATATTTGAAATGATTAATACGATAGGTGGTGTAGTTGTAATGGTATCAGATCAAGCACAAGCAGTAAAATTTTACGCAGAAAAAATTAGCTTTGATATTAGACTGAATGTTCCTTTTCATGGTGGAAAATGGATCGAAGTAGCACCCAAAGACTCTGAATCGACTTTGAGTATCATGGAACCAAATCCACAGGTTATGTCTCAAGAGGAGATAGAAATTGCCAAGAAAAACATCGGAAGAAACACTGGCGTATGGTTCTATACATCAGATATTCAATCAACCTATGAAGAGCTCAAATCAAAAGACGTGGATATTACGAAGCCAGAAAAACAGGAATGGGGTGGTATAATGTCACTTGTAAAGGATCTGGACGGAAATATATTCACTCTCCTCTCATCCCCAGAGGGCTAATTTAATGTCTTTAAAAAATTTTTCAATATAGATTCATAACATTGGAATACAAAACTCTATGGGATAATTGAGTACATTTTTTTAGGCTCGACTAGTTCTAGTTTTTGAAATTTTTACTTGTTTTGAACCACGATTACAGTAATATTGTCATATCCACCATTATTATTTGCTTTATCAACCAAAGTATCACAAATACTTTGTGGTCCCATAGAAATATCTCTCTTTACTATAGAGAGTATTTCCTTTTCTTCCAACATACTTGTAAGACCGTCTGAGCAAAGAATAATACAATCGTCTATTCCAACATAACAATGCAGTACCTCGGGTAGTTCCAAATCAGTTAATCCTAAATATTTGGTAACAATATTTCTTAAATTGTGTGTGCGTAGTTCATCTTCATTGATCATACCGCGTTTTACCATTTCCATTACTAAGGAATCATCAGTAGTTAGTTGAATTAGCTTGCCTTCTTTTTTATACAAATAAGCCCTACTATCTCCCAAATGTGAGTAATAAAGTATATCATTATAAAATATGGACAATACTACTGTTGTTGCCATATTGGTTAACTCATTGTCTTGTCTTCTCATTAGAATAATTTCATCATTGGCTTTCTGAAGAGCTTTGTGCACAATATGCTGTATGTCTTTCTCTTGCTTTTTTTGAAGGGCATGGGAGAGAATTTTACCTAAAGTATTTACGGCAATGTTACTAGCGATTTCACCCCCTTTGTATCCACCCATTCCATCAGCTACAACATATCCACCAACTTTGTCATTCACGAAATAAGAATCCTCATTATTTTCTCGAAGTAATCCCCTATCGGATTTGTAACCTGATAGAACCAAGATATTTTATTTAATCAAAAATGATATTTAAATTAATAACATCTAAAAATTGAAATATTTAATTGCAACATCATACCGAAATTAATTATTTTTAGAAAATAATTCCATCTGAAAAAACCTTTGTCATTATTTGGTTTAGACTAAATCTATAAAATAACTCGATAATTAACTGAAAAGTACTTTTGGGTCCTAATTACAAATTTTGATAAAACAATATTTTTAATTAATATAATTGTGCAAGAAAACACATGGAAATTACTATTATAGTGTTACGTTACCTTATTTCATATTTTAGATTATATTCTCTCTCAAATTCGCTTTCTAATCTCTTCTTTTCAATGAACTTTCTTTCATATATCGTACCAAGTCCGTAGGTATAATCCAACTTCAATTTTGTATATCTGCAGGTTGGATCATATTCTATTTTTTCAAACAAACCTCCTGGAGAATTAGGAGTCGAAGCAATAATAGTCTTGAGATTGGCTTTTTCCGTATATGAAGATAATGCGTGTTCTAGCACTTCTTGTTGTTTATGTCTCAAATAATCTGCCTCATCAATGAACAAATACGCAATATCGTGAACCTCAATATCCGTGATATTACTTATTGTCAATATCCTGATCCATGTTTTTTTTAGCCATAAGTCTGTAAATCTAGATTCTAGTTTAAGAAGCGGAAATCTTTTTTCAAACAACTTCTTTAACTTTGCATCTACTTTTTCGGTAGATTCATCACTAGTTCCTGAAACAATGTATATTGATTTGTGATCTAATTCAGTTGATGACAGGATTTTCCAGGCAAGGTACCTGAGCATGAAAGTCGTAAGTCCAATTCCTCTTGCCTTCTTTATCCAGATGTTTTGATTTTGTTCTAAAGCGTCAAAAATAAATTCTTGAAAATCAAACAATGGATATTGTCTGCCATCTTTTGTAGGCAGAGATATTAAATGATTAAAACAACAATGTCCATTTGTTTTCGTATACTGAGCCCGGTGTAGGTAATTATCCCATATCCAGAACGGTTTGTCCAAAAATACAGACAAACTGTCTTTACCTTGAGCAAAGACTGATGTATCTAAACCTAGCATTTTTCTGTGTCTTCCAAGCCTCCTCTGTATGCGCTTATAATAGGAGTTCCTAAACAAAGTTAACTTAATAGTCTAGTCTTTTTCGTAGCTTAGCATTAAAATTTTAAACCCCCCATTCTCTTTACTCGTTGACTAGAGGTAATAATGTGCAAAGGTATTGAGTTCTGATGAACCCTTGTCCTTCATAAATTGCCAGTAAATTAAACCACCGTAGACAACCAAATCCCTGGCAAGCATTTCCATTCTTGACTGTAATTTCTTACTGACTACTTGACCGTTTGAATCTAAATCTTCACTCTCATTAATAGAAATACCATATGGCAAGCTCCAGGCATAACACTGTCTTACTGCCGTCCTCATTTGATCCATGACAGTTAAACCCTTTTCATGGGATGAAACTATATACCCAAAGGTTTTACCTGAAAACTCTTTCCAAAAAAAATCTAGAAAATTTTTCATCGTTCCTGACATGGATCCATGATAATCAGGTGAAGCCAAAACAAAGACATTGGCCCAATTTACATCCCTGGTAACCTTTATGACATTTTCATTTTCGGATCTATCGCGGGGTCTGTAGATCGGTAATTCAGTTTCAAACAAATTCAACAACCTTGCTTCAGTTTTATACTTCGCAGTAATAATTTCAAGGACGTTTCTTAGAGCATTAGTGCTAAAGGAATTCATTCTCATACTGCTCCCAATGCCCAAGACTCTTACTTTTTCTTCCGTAGGTTGTAATCCTAATGTGGAATATATAAAATATTTTTTTGGATCCGAATCCCTATCAAAATAAAATAACTATTAAGACGGATTAAACCAGATAAGGTTAGTAGATTATGGCAATTATCATAAGGCCCGATTTAGAATTCACAGATCTATTAAAAAATAACCTAAGATCAAGATACAATGACAGGAAAAAGGATAGGATAGGCCTTGCTCCTATTCATGTATCAGACATACTTCCGAGCTCTTGTATAAGAAAACAATATTACTCGCGAGTTTATCCAGACGAGGATTCTATCACGGATGAATCCATACACCATTTCGTTAGAGGAGAATCGAGCGAATTTGCAATCACACAGCTTGCAAAAATTGGCGTGGCACAAACAGAATTACAAATGGATGACATAGTCGCGCACCCCGATATAATGGACAATACAGATGGAAAAAAGATAATAATAGAACTTAAGGACACCGTTGCAGGTAAAAGACTCGATATAAACGATTATACTTTTCGTTCCTATCTAAGACAACTACTTTATTATCTGATAATGACAGGTATCGAAAAAGGCATCATTTCAATCAGATATAATATTAGAGAGTTGAGATTGATAAGGAAGGATGAAACGGGAGAGTATTTCTTTAGGCCAAATAATGCAAAACTTCCTGGAGTAGAAAGTTGGTCGGTTAATTTTCCCAGGGATGACATTACGAGAGAAATATTGAGAAATGAAATGGTATTAAGAAAGAAGATGCTTGTAAATGCGCTGGATAATCATGATGTAACAATACTTCCTAGATTAATCGAACCATTAAAATCTAGTAAATGTCCAAATTGTCCTTTTTACAGAAGATGTTATGATGACATGGAGAACGAAAGGGCTCGTGATATTGCACAGCAAACTGATATATTTGACATCCGTGGTACTGTAGATTTTAGGCCATTCTGATCCAATTACTATTTTTTCCGTGAAAAACTATGCTTGACTAGTATTGTAAGATGATCCCAAGAGTCATCTAAATTGGTACTTTTTAGCATTACAAAATAGGATATCATCCTTTGTGCACAATTTCGCAGTCTTTATTCCCTTCGTCGTCATCCATGCTTGTATTAAGCCATACCTCATCATTTCCTTCTCCGCAATAAACAGTATCCCTAGCATTATCTGACTCTGTGGTGTTCCTATTTGCAGTATAAATCTTATCATCATCTGCCCCACTACTAATTTCATCAACTCCACGACCGCCGACTATAAAATCATTTCCCTGTCCAGAAATAATTGTATCAGGACCGTTACCTGCTAAGATAGTATCATTGCCTTCCCCTCCTATTATTTCGTCTGCTCCAAATCCGCCTGTTATATTATCATTGCCTGTGTTTCCCAATATTCCGTCGTTATTTCCACCTCCATGAATTATATCGTTACCCGCTCCACCCATGAGAGAATCACTTCCGTTATATCCAATTATGTAATCATTACCAAATAAGCCAATTATATAATCAGTGCCCTGAAGACCATTCATTTTATTGGAATTCTTGTTGCCTACTAACACATCGGTTCTTTCACTTCCCTTGCATGTTTTTTTGTTCTCATTCTGACACATTATAGTCTTTCCATTTACGATATTAGAATATGATGACAGAAAAAGAATGCATATTATTCCAGAGAATACGACAATCCTAATTGGATTTAAATGCAAGGCAAAAATTCCCTTCTGAGAATCTAAATATCTTTCTGCCATTAACGATGTTCATTTTAGCGTTGAACAAGTTGTATTTTTTATCAGTTGTGAATAAAAGTATACATGTTGATAAAATTGAAGAATTAATATTGTATTACTAAAAAAAATTATTTTTGATTAAATATAACAATTTGCTATAACTTTTTATGACAATCAATAAAGTGAATTTTATTAATCATAATTTTATCCAAATTCAAATAAATTAAGGTGACATTCAACTGTGTAGTTGATCAAAAATTTATCCATAGTGTTTATTATAATAAGCTTCGCAGTAATCTCAATCACGACTGTTGGCGCTAGACTTTATGCAATTGAACAACCTTCAACATTAGAGGGGATTAATGAAGAAAGATGTACTGAAATCTATAATTGTGAGATAATAACTAAAGATGTTTTCAAGTATCCTGATATTGTCAGTCCATTTGACAAAAATCAACAACTACAGACGTTAACCAACAATATCAAGGATAGCACTGTTGAAAAACAATCATGCGAAAAACTCATGGACGTAGATATTATAAAGAAAAAAGATCAAAAGCCTGGCGAACAAACCCCCAGATTCACTATCTGCTCACCTCAATAGACCACTCTTTCACATCGTGAATATAAATATAATGCCTATCCTTTTGCTCTCTCAAGTAGTAACTTTATTCTCTAAACTATTTCAAGAGATTGAGATCCAATTTCACTAACTCATGTATCTTCTGCAAAAAATCGAGCCAACTTAAGTTAAATAATCTGATATTCTCTTTTGCTTCTTGTTCCTAATAATTGAACTGTTTTTAATCCATTCTATTTTTGATAGTGAAGTTTTTGAGATTGCATACTTTATAGCAGAATCAAAATCTTGAAAAGTTTTTGCTTTAGATTTGAGACATTCTCTTAGTGCCTCTCTAATCTGCCAGACACCAAGGGACACGAAATATTCAGGATGTATTTCTCTCAGAATCAATACTGATGCCTTTTTTCTTATCCTGAAAAGATATTCGGCCACAGCCAGTCTTGCAGCAAAATAGGCACCAGCAATTGAAGGATAATGATCGATCTTTTTTCCTGACTCATAATCTGAACCTATATGTATTCTTCCATTGGTATCAATCCATGATTCAATCATTTCAAAACTCCAAACATCGTCAGGGATAAATACCACTGAATAATAGTTTTCCAAATGATTGAAGTCAAATACAAGGTTATTATCCAGAATTGGATTGTCCTTGATTTTGTTCACTAAATGCAGGGAAAGAATATCATCTGCTGCGGTAATACTCCATTTAGTAGGTACTAGCTTACGATTTTTCTTTCTGCCAACCATCCCCATACTTAGAACTTTTGAGATCTGACTAATATCGATATTATTATTATAAAGGTGAATTATGGCATCTGTTGCTTTTGAATCATGGTCGTAATATTTTTTTTCAATTTTGCGATTTGCGGTGGAGGGAATAATCTTAAAGTCACGTACTGGTGCTGAGAATATTATAGGAATTTCTTCAGATTCATTGTTAGTTAGGCTCATTTTATTTACATATTGTGATGGTATTTTTTCAAAT
>VBPR01000174.1 GCA_005877345.1 Nitrososphaerota archaeon | reverse complement strand
TGCTGATCAGATAGATTCAGATTACAATATGATAAAAGGAGGAGGAGGTGCTCTTTTACGGGAGAAAATCCTAATTTCATCTTCGCAAAAATTTGTAATTGTTGCTCAGGCTAACAAATTTGTTGACAAATTTACTATCGCAGTTCCCGTAGAGGTTATTCCATTTGGTAGAAATTTTGTAATGAAGGAACTGAAGCAAATTGGAGGTTTACCGAAGATGCGTATGTTGGATAAAGGCTATCCATTCATAACTGAAAATGGCAACATAATTTACGACACGTTGTTACCAAAATATGATAATTTAAAAGAAACTGAAAGGGACATAAAAAATATTCCAGGTGTCATAGAAGTGGGATTATTTACCGATCTTGCTCATTGTTATTACAAGATAACTGGTGAGAACGATTTCGAACATGTAACGCCCAAAAGAGGCTAATCACTAGCAAGTACCTGAAGATATTTCACATTTCCTACTTTCCAGTGTCTAGTTATAAACCATACAACATATTTGTTAGTAAATTTTAGACAAATTTTTCATATCTTCTTTCAGCGGATATGAGAAAGTCAAATGGATTTAATGAAATTCCGCAATTCTTGCATATACTGTTAATAGGCTTTAACATATCACGAACAGATTTTAAATTCGACATTCTATTGTTCAAACTCCCACATTTGTTGCAAACCAATTCAATATTGTAGTATGACAATGGTGAAGTACTCATAATTAGGAATATCTTTTGTTAGGTTAATTAGTTATGACAAGAAAAACTAATTCATATAACAATCATCAGTTACAATTAGTTATTTTTTTGAATACTTTCCAGGCTTTCTAGAAAAGATGCTCCTACAACCCTCACAGCAAAAATAGTATTTCTTTCCATCATACTCATGAATAGTGGCCAGGTCTTCATCCATTTCTATTCCGCATACAGGATCAATGGGCATTATGTCATAGTAGATATCATTTCTATTTATATTGTGTCCAAATTTTCTCAAGCCTTGAATTAGAAGTGCTCAAAAAAGTAAAATTCTGGGAAAATGGGCCATTAATTTTTAACTAATAGTAGATATCACTCAAGTTTTTGTAATTATTTTAAAATATTTATTTAGAAAAACATAAATAATTTATTAACATAAAATTTTCGTTGATAGGTGAGACGCAGCTCCGCGCCAGGAGAACAAGAATTAAGATTTTGCAAGCTATCGTAGATAGCAATGGCGCAGCGCGGTTTTCTGAAATAAAATATGCGACTGACCTGTCTACAGGTTCAATCTACTATCATCTTGGTAGAATGGTTCGATATGTAATAAAAAAATCGAAGCAGTACCACATCACCAAGGAAGGTTTAGAATTATTACGTGAACACAATGGAACCACTGCAATAAAATAGATTTTTACTACATCATAGTCAAATTTTTATTTGTAATTATCATACGTTCTCATCATATTTTGTTATCGTCGTACGCAGAGAGGGTGTTAAAGCAAAATTTAAAAAAAATTGTGAGTAAATACCTTGATAATTCGTTACTTTTGTCCGGAGGATTGGATAGTAGTGTCTTATGTTACTTGATGAGACCTAAATTAAGTATTGTAACCTCCTTAGGTCCCAACTCACAAGATCTAAAATATGCTAAGAGCATAGCAAAAAAATATAGTCAAAATCATATTGAGTGTGTTGTTGATTTTAAGGACATCGTTAGAATAGTCCCGAACATTGTTAAAACATTCAAGACCTTCGATCCACTGGAAATAAGAAATTCTTCGGTTATTTTCTTTGGCATGAGGGAGGCAAAATATCATGGTTACGATGGCATAGTTACTGGAGATGGTGCAGACGAATTATTTGCTGGATATAATTACCTTCAAAGATATTTTGCAGACCTAAGAAAATTGCAGGAAATTTTAATTGAACTGTGGAAAATAATGAGATTTTCTTCAAGAAAGATAGGAGAAACGCTGGGAATAACCGTCAATACTCCATACCTAGAAAATCCACTTTATGATTTGGCAACTTCAATTGACATAAATGATAAGGTAGGAGAATATAAGAGTAAAAAGTGGGGAAAATTCATTTTAAGGAAGGCCTTTGAAAAAGAACTTGGACCAACAGTATGGAGAAATAAGATGGCTTTGGAAGAAGGTTCCGGATTTGAAGAAATTTCAAATAAATTTGGAGATCTTATCGATCATGAAGAATTTGAAAAGGAATCTAAAATTGTTGCTCTCGATAATGTGATAGTCAGAGACAAAGAACATCTCTATTATTATAGGATCTACAAATCATTTTTTGGATGCCCTGCCAAACAATCGTGTGATTCACTTAGGTGTTTGTTCTGCAGCTCTTGTTTATCATATCCAAAGTATTGTTATACTTGCGGAGCTTTCCCACCTGTTTGAATTCACTAGTATTCTAATTGCAAAAGCAGTAAACGTCTAAATATCTTTTTTTAGGAAATAATTCATGGCTGGCATGGGAGACAATCCATTCAAGAAATGCATTAACCCTACATGTAATCTTACTTATAAAATTAATAACAACATACTTGTTTGTAAATGCGGTTCATTTTTGGACATTATTTATCAAAAAAATTTTTCTCGCGAACTAATCCAAACATTCTATCAACGTAGAAACCATGGGGGAAACATCTACAATGAAAGTGGAGTATGGAGATTTCGAGAACTAATTAACTTTGCCAACCTGGATACAGAGGATTTTGAACAATGCTCCAAAATTCTGGTTTCACTTGATGGTTCTGAAGGCAGGCAATCTAAACCTTACAAAATGAAAAAGGTTTCAGAATATTCCCTAATTGATAACGATTTCCTTCTATTACAACCTGAAGGTTACAATCCTAGTGGTTCATTTAAAGACAATGGAATGTCGACTGCTGTGACACATGCTAAAATGATAAATATGAATAAAATCATCTGTGCGTCAACAGGAAATACGTCAGCATCTGCTGCAATGTATGCTGCAAATGAAAATATCAAATGTGAGGTCTTTGTTCCAAAAGGAGAAATAGCGCCAGGCAAACTTGGCCAAGCATTCCAATTTGGTGCACAAGTAATTGAGATTGATGGCAACTTTGACGACGCTCTAGCATATTCACTGAAAGAAGCCCAAGAACTAGGTGCATACACGGTAAATTCTATTAATCCATTTAGGATAGAAGGGCAAAAAACAATACTTTACAGAGCTCTAGAATATCTTGACTGGAATCCACCGGATTGGATAGTATATCCTGGCGGTGCATTAGGAAATACTTCTAGTTGTGGAAAGGCAATAATGGAACTATACGACCTCGGATGGATAAAAAAAATTCCAAGACTACTTGTGGTAAATGCAGAGGGAGCAAATACCTTCTATGAATTAACTAACGGTTTGTTTGGAGGTAAGAAACTAGAATGGAATATTGGAAGACCTGACCTGAGTCTAATTAAAGAATATTATGATCAAAAAGACAAGAAAGGTATCAAGCCACGTACCAAAGCCACTGCAATACAAATAGGTAAACCTGCAAATCTGATCAAGGCATTAAGATCAATAGACTTTACTAACGGCATTGTTACACAAGTTTCTGATAAGGAAATGAGTGATGGAATGGCCTTAGTAGGACTAAACGGATTTGATTGCGAAATGGCATCGGGTGCCGTTCCTGCAGGAATAAGGAAGCTCAGGAAAGAGGAGATCATAAAAAAAGATGATGTTGTAGTAGGAATACTGACGGGTAAACAAAAAGATCCCAGATTATCAATTGATTATCATTTAAATCAAAGCAACAGATTTTCCAAACCTCCAGTTGCAAAATAGCAATGTCTGAAGATTTTCTAACCTTAAACTACAACACAATCATTGATGAAATTACAAGATTTATTACAGAACAAGTAAGATCGAGGAAGAAAAACGGTGTAGTCATGGGACTTAGCGGGGGTCTTGATTCTTCCGTTTGTCTTGTATTAGTATCAAGATCCATTCAAAGAAATAGAATATTGGGACTGATTATGCCAGAAAGCGGACTTACGCCGAAAAAAGACGTCGACAATGCTCGTCACCTGGCAAAGCAGATGAAAATCAAATATAAGGAAATTCATTTTGAAAGTGCAAAAAAAATTTTGCTAAACAACTTACCAAAGGACAAACTATCCGCTGGAAATCTTTCTGCAAGACTGAGGATGGCATTTCTATACCATTATGCGGCTATCAGTAATCTTCTAGTTCTAGGAACTTCGGACAAGAGTGAATTGATGATAGGCTATTTTACTAAATTCGGGGATGGTGCAGCTGATTTACTTCCACTTGGAGGACTGTACAAGAGCCAAGTCAAATTGTTAGGAGAGCAACTAGGACTCTCAGAACAAATTGTCAATCAACCAAGCAGCCCCAGGTTTTGGAGAGGGCATGTAGCAGAAAAAGAAATTGGGCTATCATATCACGAGATAGATACTATCTTGCAATGCTATCTGAAAAATGATTTGAATAACTGTAAACAAAGCAAGATTAAGATAAAATTAGTAACTGACATGATAAAAAAATCTCAACATAAGAGGGAACAGATTCCAATATTCAGTCCGCCATAAGTTAGACTCGACTTTTGAGGAGTGAAAATCAAGACAAAAAGAAAATAAACTCAATTTATTGCATAATTAGTTTGACTTTTATATTGATCGAAACCTTTGAATAAGCTTGCCAATATCAAGCAATCAGTTAAAGTTACTTTGTATAGTCGCAATAATTGTTGGGATTTATGGAATTGCGATTTTTATTCAGACTAATTCGCCAATTTTCTTATTCACTTCAGTGGCAAATTTAGGACTTGCGGTTTTTTTTTGGTATAAATACTCAGTTAAAAATAAACAGATGACTTTCAAAAAGCGCAAAGAACCATGATCTGAATCTATCTAGGGGAGGAACAGTATCAATAGGGCCATTGAAGCAAGTGAAGCAAGAAGTATAATCGTCGCCTTCCACATTGCCTTTGATGCCTTTTCTCCAATATCCCATATACCTCCACCAACGTATGTGTTTTTAATTCTAGTGTAGCTATAAACGTTTTCAAAATCCGCCGAAGGTGTCCAAGAAAAGTCATACTTTGGAGTATTCTTTTTAATAGTAATCGATTCATCATAGTTTTTCTTACCGTTCGAATCAGATAATACTTCATACGCCTCGACGACTTTCATGAATTTTTCCTTGGAGCCTACGTTCTTATTTTTATCTGGATGATATTTCAATGCGAGTGCTCTAAATGATTTCCTTATCTCATCTATAGAAGCATTCTTGTTGAGCTCAAGAACTTTATAATAATCATCCATATGTTATTTTACGAACATCAAATAAATAATCATTTCACATTGTCAAGTTTGCTTTTTTAGACTATAGTGTAATGGCTAGCTCGATAGTCTGCCTTGAGATTATTAATATTTTACACTCTATACAGATAGCAAGCATCATATACACGATCGAAATATTAATTATTCATGTCTACTGCGGAAAGTCCTGACACAAAATACATTGTTCCTGTAAAGGGAGTTGAAAAAAGTATCAAATTAGATGATAAGGCGAAATCAGAATTGCAAGCTATTGGAATGATGGATGAAAAGGGCAAGCTAAAGTTAAAGGGTGTGAGTCCGAAGATGTTGAAGAGAATGAAGCTTGAAGCTGTTGATTGTCCAGTTTTTGAAAAAGAATTGGGTTTCATACAGTGTTATGTATGCAGTAACTTCCATAGTAGAGTTATGGGTAAAGTCTATTGTAAAGGAGAACCTTTGTCATAATTTCTCAACAATCGTTGTAGTAATTCAACTTGACTAAAGAATTAGGCATAACAGTAAAGAAGTCATTTGATTTCAGTGATTGGTATACTCAATGCGTACTCAAATCAGGTATTGCAGACTATTCACCAAGTAAAGGATTCATAGTCCTTCGCCCATACGGTTATGCCATATGGGAAATCATTAAAGATATACTTGATAATGAATTAAAGAGAACAGGACATAAAAATGGTTTTCTACCTGTATTAATCCCTGAAAGTCTCCTTACTAAGGAGAAGGATCATTTCGATGGATTTATGCCAGAAGTGTTTTGGGTGACAAGATCAGGTGATTGTGATCTTGGCGAAAAATTAGCAGTTAGACCAACTTCAGAGACACTTGCATATTCTATGTTCGCAAAATGGATATCTAGTTACAGAGATTTACCGCTAAAATTAAATTTTTGGAATAGTGCCTTGCGAGCTGAAATTAAATCAACCAAACCCTTAATTAGAAATTCAGAATTTCTTTGGCAGGAAGGACATACAGCACACACTGATGAAAGCGGCGCTGATAAGGAAGTTAGGTTGATACTTGACGTTTATAAGTATTTAATAGAAGAATATCTTGCAATTCCAGCTGTCTCTGGATTGAAATCAGATAAGGAGAAATTTGTAGGAGCAAAATACACTACGTGCCTGGAGTCGTTAATGGCGGATGGCAAGGTATTGCAAATGGCTACCTCACATAATTTAGGTCAGAACTTCTCAAAACCAT
>VBPR01000173.1 GCA_005877345.1 Nitrososphaerota archaeon | reverse complement strand
TCGGATTACGAGACATACAAGAAAACCAAGTCGAATTGATAAGGAGGGATACTAAGGAAAGATTTTATGTCAAAGAAAAAGAACTTGTTAACCAAACATTGTCTATTTTACAAAAAATTCAATTAAACTTGTTAGATAGTGCAAAAAAACATCTTCGAACAAACACAAGGACTGCCACAAGTTTGGTAGAACTTCTCTCAGTACTCGACGCAACTGGTGGATTTGTTGCTTGTAGTTGGTGTGGAAAGAGAGAATGCGAAGATCTTGTGAAAGAAAAGACAACAGCTGACATTCGAATACTTCCATTTAATCCTAAAAAGAATGTTTCAACCTGTATTGCATGCGGAAATCAAGGTACCATCGAAGTATATTTTGGTAGAGCATATTAGGGAAGAGATTCAAGTTCTGAGAAGTATTGAATATTGATGAATTATTTTCATTTTATGACGATTTTGGATATTTAGGTATATTATTAATTAGTTTTATAGGAAGTATAGTCGTTTTTGTACCTGTCCCATATTTTCCAGTATTGATTACTGCAGCATTTAATACTAATTTAAATCCTACACTGATTTCACTATCGAGTGCAATAGGCGCGGTAATTGCAAAACTAATCATTTTTTATGCCAGCTATTATGGCAGAAATATCCTTAGTCCAAAAATTAAGGTAAAAATGGTTCCTTTACAGAGATTATTAGGGAGATATGGTGGGATAGGGGCATTTGTCGCAGCAGTTAGTCCTATACCAGATGATATAGTGTATATTCCTTTAGGTCTTGCCAAATACAGTCCCTGGAAATTTGCTATTGCAACATTTCTAGGAAAATTCATCTTTAATGAGATTTTAGTTTTAGGAGCTATCTATTTTGGAAAACCCTTTGTAAATAATCTTATGTCAAATTCAACAAATATAG
>VBPR01000172.1:17713-22166 GCA_005877345.1 Nitrososphaerota archaeon | reverse complement strand
TGAAAAAGCATTTGACAGTAAGGAATGGGTATTTGAGGTAAAATGGGATGGTGTAAGAGCGATCCTGTTTAAGAATTATAACAGTATTCAAATTCAGTCTAGAAATGGTAATGATATAAGCAGGCTTTATCCTGAAATAGTAAACGCCGCAAAATTGAGTCTCCGAGGACGTAATTCAACAATCATAGACGGTGAAATTGTAGTTTTGAATGAAAAGGGTCTTCCAGACTTTCACACGCATCAACACAGAATGCATATTCAGAATCCTCATGAGATAATGTCATTATCGGTAAAAAATCCGTCAACTTATTATGTCTTTGATATTCTTTACAATGAAAATGAGAACATGGAAGGCTTGGGGTATTTAGAGCGAAGACAATTACTAAGTTCGGTATTGAAAACTAATGATACTATTAGAATATCCGAATATATCGAGGAAAAAGGAACTGAAATACTTTCAAGCAGTAAAGAGTTGAACTTGGAAGGTATAGTAGCTAAACATAAAAGGAGTATCTACAGAGAAGGTATTAGATCCAGAGACTGGTTAAAAATAAAAAATACAAAAACTCAAGACTGTGTGATCATCGGTTACACAAGAGGGCTGGGTAGCCGAGTTAGCCATTTTGGCTCCTTGGTATTAGCAGTTTACTCCGCGAAGGAAAAAAAATTAAAATTTGCAGGGCATGCAGGAACAGGATTTAACGACGAGATGCTAGGTGAAATATATTTAAAACTAAAAGCCCTAGAAACAAAGTATAGGCCTGTTGACAAAGTTCCATACCTTAACAGAGAAACAATATGGTTAAAGCCTGTTCTAGTTGCAGAGGTCAAGTTTGACGAATGGACTCGCGACGGTATACTTAGGGCGCCGGTTTTTTTACGACTTCGAGAAGATAAGAAGCCTGAAGAGTGTGTAACTGAAGCAGATAAACCTAGTAGCAATCTTTCACAAGTTGGCAATGAGCCTAAGTCTACCAAAGCAAAGAACGATCGTAAATCGCAGGAAATTAAATCTAATGCCATAGCAAAGGCAGTAGTTACTAACCCAAGTAAAGTGTATTGGAAAGCAACAAAAAACCATCCGGCTTATCTAAAAAGAGATTTAATAGATTACTATGATAAAATAACTGATGTCATATTACCTCACCTGGAAGATAGACCACTTTCATTAAGTCGCTATCCGAACGGTATATACGGTAAGTCTTTCTACCAGAAAGACTGGGATCAGAAGAAACCTGACTATGTCGCTACGGCTAAGATTCATTCAGAACATAGGGGCGACAGTATTAACTATATCATCTGTAACAATAAGGAAACTCTCCTGTGGGTAGCAAATTTGGGTTGTATTGAAATGCATCCTTGGTATAGCAGGATAAAGGATTTTCGTAGCTGCAATACTTCCACCTTACTGTACGAAGAAAAATGCGGCCTGAATTTTCCTGACTTTATCGTCTTTGATCTAGACCCTTACATCTACTCAGGTAAAGAACAGAAAGGTGAGGAACCACAATACAACATTGCCGGTTTCAAAGCGGCTGTCGATGTAGCTCACGAACTAAAGGATATTTTCAGGAAACTAAAAATAAATTCGTATTTAAAAACATCAGGCAAGTCTGGACTGCATATTTATGTTCCTATTCTAAATATCTACTCTTATGAGCAGACCAAAAGTTTTGCTGAAGTAATAGCTAATATTATGGTTACAAAATTTCCAAAAAAAGTTACCTTGGAATGGAGCACATCAAAGAGAAAGGGAAAGGTTTTTTTTGACTACAATCAGAATGTGAGAGGGAAAACAATAGCCTCGGTATACTCTCTGCGACCGACTCCAGATGGAACTGTTTCAATGCCGATTGACTGGAAAAATATAGATGAAGTTTATCCAACAGACTTTACAATTACGAATGCGCCTGACTTAATTCGTAAGCGCAGTGACACGTGGTATGCAATTCTCTCGGATAAGCAAGATATTGGAAAATTAATTTCTCAGGCTCAGGAGATTTACTGAATTAAAAAAACATGGGGGTTCAGCCAACCCAAGAATAAATAGACATGCTGGTTAATGAAGTGCCGGGTTATAATAGCGTCGAAAATAATGCTAATATCGGACTCTATCACGACGGTCTTGTAGCGTTCCTAACTAGGTCTAACAAAGAGGATCATAGATAATTATTCCTCTAAACAAAATTACAATTTAGAAGATTTCAGATGAAAAAGGAAAATTAGAATTTTTTCGCAGCTTTGGTTGGAAGCCGTTGTAGCTCCAAGCCAACAGCGAATAGAAATAGATATCTACATATCTACTACAAAAGCCAGCTTTACAAAGTATTAAATGGTTACAGTTCCAGCTTAGAAGACTAATTAGGTATGTTGCTTTAAAAATATCAATGCCAAGAGGAAAAAAGAAAGGACTAAGCACAAAAAAATTCGATCGATGCGTAACCAAGGTTAAGTCTAGATCGGGTAAAAAAGCTAATCCGTATGCTGTCTGCAACGCAAGCATGGGCGGCAAAACGAAACATAGAAAAAGCAAGTAAAAAGCAGGCGATTTATAACACAAATAGTAGCTTTTTAAAATCTTCATCTTCTTTTTTTTCTTTTTCACTAGACAGTGTGGCTACGCTACTATTTTCTCAACATTGTCAGTTAATAAATCACTCTTCACTTTCCTTATCTTCCACTTCCTTCCACCCTTTATTTCGAAAACATTTCAACTTGTTGACGGGATCAGAATAAATGTGAAACCAGTTACCCATTTCACCATTATACCTGAAACGCATTAGTCCATGGAAAGGCGATTCGCGTATAATTTCTACCCTGTGGTTCGCTTTTTCTAGTATCGTTAGCATCGAGAGTTTATTATAGTGCAGAAAAGTTTAAGACATTTTTAGATTAATTCTCTCTTAAGGAAGTTGTTTTATTTTAGCTTAATAATAATAGCCGCCAACAACAAAAATATTATGATGACTCTTTAATCAAAACTGTGGAAATAAGCGTGCGGCCACTTTTGGCAGAGCTTGATTATAGAATTCTTAATAATTTAGGCAGTGATATTTCAAGAGAATTTGAAAATATCAGAGTGACGGTAAGCCGTCTCAACAATTCTAATTTGATTCGCCTAAAGAAAAATGCTGCCTTTCAATCTTCATTTGATAAGGATAGAAATCAATGGTATTCACCTAAGTTATTAGATTTGTTCTTTGAGAAATTCAAGCCAAACAAAGAAACAAAAATACTTTTCATCTTAGACGTGGATGCTTATTCAAATGGAATGAATTTTGTTTTGGGAGAAGCGTTTCATCAAGGAGGATTAGGAGCAATTTATCTACCTAGAATCAAGCAAGAATTCTATGGATTAAAGCCTGATAACGAGTTATTTTACAAGAGGATGATAAAAGAGGCTGTACATGAACTAGGACATATTTTTGGTTTTAATCATTGCCCTGATTTGCTATGTGTAATGCATTTTAGTAACTCATTGAGCGACACAGACTTCAAGAGGAAAAGTTTTTGCAGTAAGTGTAGAATAAAGAAGCCAATATTTTAATGGCAAACTGTTACCATGTTCATTATCAATATGGCACCTCTTCGGATGTCCGCACCTAGTGCATTTTAGCAATATATTTTTTCGCTGTCCTAAAAGTTTCATATATATTATAAAGCTAAAAAACTTATTAGCAATTCCTTGCACCTTTTCATAATACCAGCACATTCACCGTCTCTGCATTGGCAAAGACAAATTGTTTTATTAATTGTTGTGCAGTCGTATTTTATGACCGATAACAAACCTGTCGACAGAACAAAGGCCTCTAAGTTGGCCAACATGTTGGAAGGACTCGATTTTCCAACCGACAAACCAAAAATATTATTATATGTAAACGAGAAATTGTCAGGCCAAACCCAGGACAGTGACTTAATACAGAAACTACAAAATAACCTTACGGACAATAAGCAATTCAAAAACGTTTATGAGATAGAAAAACAAGCAGGACTGGTCGCTCAAGAAAAATAAAAAAGTTAAATTTCCTCGGCCTGAAAATTCTTGACTTGTCTAGGCTTTTGAGGGAATTAAACCAATAATAGGGGTGCTGCAATCTCAGCCCTTTTTGCAATATTTTATAATGGCCAATATTTCAGAATCAAAAACATTCCGATACCACTGAGTCCGGCAAAATTCTTGAATATCTTGGACTTAGTATTAGCAGTTCAAGTTCAAGCCGTAAAGAGAAATGCCAAAGAATCCCTCGCTCGAAATGCTTACTCTAATATCGTCTAATACTATCATAAATGAAAATTAATAAGCATTATCACTAAAGAATCTATCCAAAAATTATATTGCGGGTCTGAATGGAATCTTTTCCACAGTACGCACAATAATTTGGATTCTTTATCGTGGAAATTCCTATTAACTGAAAAATGATTTTACAGTTGCTACATGAGAACGTTCCTGACC
>VBPR01000172.1:6546-17646 GCA_005877345.1 Nitrososphaerota archaeon | reverse complement strand
ATCATATTTCTTAGATAACCAAAAGTTGTTATCCCTTATTCTATCATGTGATAGGCCTAGATCTAAACCTTGTCCCTTTCTGTCTCCGAGTAATCTTGTGAGATATCCTTTTCTTTAATGAATCACTCATTTGGTCGAACATTTTTGCTAAATCCCAACCAACGTTGACATAACTATCTATCCGATGTGTCGATATGATGTTAGCATCAACTTCGTATCTCTTTCTCGCCCCTTTAATTTCTCTTATCTTCAGACGACACCGTGCTTCTTCAATATCCGGATAGATCTTCTTTAACAATTTAACTATA
Source organism: Nitrososphaerota archaeon (assembly GCA_005877345.1). GTDB lineage: Archaea > Thermoproteota > Nitrososphaeria > Nitrososphaerales > Nitrososphaeraceae > TA-21. The sequence continues at coordinate 17,338 of VBPR01000172.1, read as the reverse complement.
TCAGCAAATTTTGATTTTGCAAGCTCGGCGTCGAGCGGGTCATCTGGTAAGCCGATAATGAAAATGGGAATTTCTTCTTCGACTTTTTCTCCGAGTAGCGTAATTATATCTCGGTAAGTGATTATTCCTTGTACTTCATCAAACGCCATTATGAGGCAGTACGTAGAATTTTGTGTTACTATAAGGTCTGTCACTGATCGGAGTGTATCGTCAATATTTAAAGTAAGAACGTTTTTCTCTGCTATTCCACCTATCTCAAGATTAAGGCGGTTTTGAGTGCCATCTATTCCTAGTGACTTCCTACCAATTCTTTCTGTTGGTAACAACATCTGTACTATGTCTCTGGAAGTTACCATTCCTAATAGTCGATTATTTTGAAGAACAGGTATGTGATCTATTCTCCTTCTCTTCATTATTTGCTTAGCAGAAGAAATTTTATCGCCCTTACTGATGACTATTGGGCTTCGAGTCATAACGTCTGAAGTGCTTATCTTTGTAGTATGAGTCACAAGCATAGCATCACGAATTTCCTGAACAATTCTTTTGGCTGAAATTTGACCCAAAATCTCATTTTTCTCCATGATTGGGAGAGCCCTGAGTCTGTATAAACTCATGAGCCTAACGGCTTCCGCAGTTGTACTATAAGAATTAAGAGTTGGAATTATTTTTCCGACCGTAGCAGGTTTTGATGAAGTAATGTTTCTAATTCCTAATATATCTCTCATGGTCAAGGCCGCCACTTTTCCTGATAGGGGTAAGAATATGTCATTAGCGTTCCTCTCAATTAATATCCCGATTATCTCAGATAAAGAACTATTCGCGCCCGCAGTTACTTTAGGCTCAGTGAAATTATAGGCCGGCGTATTACGTAATTTATTGAAACTTTCATACAAGTCTGATATTGACATATCAATAATATTTCCGCTTCCAGTTACTTTTATATCATATGCTCAATATTAGCAAAAATTTACTCCCTGCATTTAAAGCCCGAATAAGATTTTTTCCAGCGAATCGTGATTTTCCTTATCAATTTTTGCAATTGTAGTTGATATTCAAAATAATTAATTAATCTGTTACTCTCTGCCAATTCTCTCGACCATCATCTTATATATCATCTAATGCAATGATTATAAAGTCTTAAACATAATTGTTTAAGAGAAATAATGATATTTGATGAATGAATTTAGAGCTCGGATAGAAAAAACGTTAACTATTGCAAAATTCTGATCACTTTCTACTATTCAAAACTTTTAGGGCTTTCTACCAAACACGTTATATAATTTGGTGAGCCTCAATATACAACGTCTAACCACACGACTGGTGGGAAACGCTTGGTTGTTTCTTGTTCATCAGCCTCTTCAATCAAAACTGTTCCTATCAGTCGTTAATATTTATTTCGATGTTGGTATAATCCTTATAAAAATATTTTGATAAAAATATTTTTTATCCTAGAAGGTAACATTAAGAATATCTTTAGAAGGATATATTTTGAATAATAAAGTAATCGTCAGGGACTGGTCTGCCGCTTCTCTTGTATATTTGTGAAGCGATTTGCCCCGACGGAAACAAAGAAGTGATAATTATTATCATATTTGAGATTTTAAGAATTAAAGTAATTATCTTTCATATCTGATGCAACTGCCTCTATTTACCCAATATTGTTGGAGAAATATTTACTATCAATAACATTAAGTAGCGTGCGTTTGTGTCTTTACAAGTTAGTGAGAGTCCCTTATCATATATAATGCTGTAATAATATTATGAGAAGATTTGTAACTAAGCGCAAGCAACCTTCAAGTCTGCATTACCTATGTCTAAAAACTGAGATAGCAGAAGGCAATTCAAAGGTTTTTTCAATTTCGAGTGACAAGGGCATCAAACAAGAAGTCGCAGTATTTAATATAGGAGGCAATTTCTATGCGATTTCTAATGTTTGTGCACACAAAGGTGGTCCACTAAGTCAGGGGATCTTGGAAAAAAGTATAGTCACATGTCCTTGGCATGGATGGAAATATGATGTTCGTAATGGAAAATCACCTCATCGAGGAGGAGATAGCGTGAATAGTTTCAAAATACACAGCATTCGTAACAAGTTGTATCTGGATTTGATTCCTTCAAAGTTAGGCACGGCTTCGTATAGGCCTCACAAAGCGTATGCTGAACTACGAGACTCCGTTAGGAATCATTTATCACATATAGACAAAGACTCCATAATTCAAACTGATAACAAAGTACACGTATTGGGCATCTCTACAACTAATACTAATGACGAGATCGCTCCAAGAAAAAGCACATCCGAACGATCATTGGAATTTGCTTTAGACTTTGCCAAAAACAAACTTGGAGCCAATTGCCATATGATTAAACTAAGAAATCTGAAATTTAGACATTGTGAAGGATATTATTCAAAAAACGCAAAGGCTTGCATCTTCCCCTGTTCAATTTCAGAAATAGATAAAGCAGATCAAATGTTAGAGGTTTATGAAAGGGTTATACTTTGGTCTGACGTTGTCCTTGTTTCTACCCCTATAAGATGGGGAAATGCCAGCTCATTGTATTATCAAATGGTTCAAAGGATGAATTGTGTTCAAAATCAATCAGTTACTAATCAACAATACTTAATCAGGGATAAAGCGGCCGCTTTTATAATTACAGGAGGTCAGGACAATGTTCAGCATGTTGCTGGGGAAATGCTAATGTTTTGGTCACAGCTAGGATTTGTGTTTGGTAAATTCCCGTTCGTAGGATGGAATAGAGGATGGTATGCCGAAGATACGGAGAACAATTATAATAACTTGATCTCGGACCACGGTGCGTCAATGAGGACGGATATCATGCGAACCGTAAAAGGTGCAGTGGAGATGTCAAAATTAGTCAAAGAAAAAAGATATGATGAGCAAATAATGTAGGCTAAATTTAGTCAAGAATATACACGAAAAAGAAGTTGACAGTGCTGATTTTACAGATTATGGTAGGATAGTGCTCAATAGAAAGAGGGAATAGATGCACTCAAGAATATTGTTAGTGAGTGTGAATCATCTAAAATTAAGCCCATTATGGCTGGCGCTGCAATCTCAGGTCTTTATGCAATATTTTATGGGGATGATTATTCCAGAATAAAGAACATCTCTGATACTAATGAAGCCCGTCAATTTTTGAGAAACTTGGACTAGGTATTAGTGAATCGGTTGAATCGGTAAAGGATAACGCCAAGCATTCTCTGGCTGGGAATCATGGCTACTCAAATGTTGTTTAAAATGTGCTGATTTGTGTTCCCAAATATTTTATGGTAATTATTTTTAGTTCCGAGCTAACAACTTTGAATTAAATTTTCTTTTTAAATTATTAAGCCCGGGAAAACGCTACGGAAGACTCACACTATGGACTTCGTTATCACAATTCTTGCACATATGAACCTGTTACAACTCTGACACCATTCTACATGACTTGTCGTATTACAAGAATCACAAGCCCTCAATTCCTATAGCATTACACCCCGATCGATTTTATTGTTCACGATACTAGGATTAAGGACAATATACTTATTATTTAGCTCTTATTCAAGCAACCCAGCCAAAAACTACTTAAAAGTAAAAAGCTAAACACTATGCAATAAAATGTGACTAGATGCAGGATTCGAATCCCGACATTCTCATAAAATTTGTTTGATTTCATCTTATTCACAATGAATTTCTAGTTTAAGTCCCGTATGCTAATAATTTGAAAGACGGAAAAGGAATGTTATCAGCCGATAAAACGTAAGCTCTGATTAAATTTGCTTTGAGTATGCACCTATATTGTTTGAGAACCAAGTTTCTAATTGGTATATCTATTTAGTGATTAATTCCAGGTATCAATTCAGCCTGTAGGGCATAGATTAGTCAGAAGACCCATTGTCATTAATTCTTAAAAGATAAAGCAATCTCATCTGCAACAAGCTTAACTAATTTGTCTCTGTTTGGACTTGAATTCGTTAGCACAATCTCAGTAAAACCCAACTTTACATACTTTTGTAGTTTCTTTATAGCATCTTCACCATTTGATATTACAAGTAACATATTTTCCAATGTATCATCACCAATAACTTGTCCATTTTCTTCTATTTTCTTGGGATCATGTACGTCAACATCAAAAAAGGCTTTTATCATTGCGCCCCTCCAAAATCTGATTGATTCAATTGCTTTTTGCTTGTCATTCGGATCATAGGAAGCAGGAATGAATAGTATTTTTTCTAATGAATCATAATCTTTTCCTGCTCTTTTAGCTCCTTCTTTTAATGCCGGAAAGAGATTATTACTAATCGCATCCACATTTAATTCATTGGTAACAAATCCATCCCCATACTCTCCTGCAAGCATAGCTGATTGTTTACCTAATCCTGCAATGTACAACGGAATTGGCGTTTTGGGTTTAGTATATAGGTTAGAATCTTTAACCCAGTAATATTTCCCTTTGAAATTAACCCAGTCTTCACTCCAAAGTTTTTTGATCAGATGTACTGCTTCCTTCAATCTTTCAAATTTCTCTGAGTTAGAAGGCCATTGATTACCAGATGTTACTTCATTAAGAGACTCTCCTCTTCCAACTCCCAGAAATACCCTGTTTGGAAACATGAATCCAAGCGTTGCAAACACCTGTGCTACTATTGCTGGATGATATCTTAGAATAGGAGCAGTTACGCCAGTTCCTATTGTTATTTTATTAGTTCTAGCCAATGCAGCTCCCAACCATGGCCATGCCGCTCCTCCTGAAGCCCCTGTATTCCACCAAGGCATATAATGATCACTGCTCCAGCATCGTTCAATTCCATTATGGTCCATGTATATCACATCATGCAATAAGTCAGATGGATTAACCTGCTCATGAGCAGCTTGAATGCTGATTTTTACTACCATTCAAGACTATTTATGAATAGAATTATTTATAGCAGTTTCATCTGTTGATATCTCAGCAGCTTATCTTTTTTTCAGTGTCTAGAAACTACCAATAAATTAGCGACCTGATACCACTAGATACATGGATACTGAAGAAGAAATTGAAAAGATGGCTGAGAAACTAGTGAAAAATCAGGGTTGGTCCAAGATAAAGGCATTGTCTATGTTGCAAAGCAGATATGAAAGTGAAAGACGATTAGAGGAAGCAGTGATCGTTAAAAGAATCATCACCAGAGAAGAGTCCAAACCAAAACAAGTAAATGATGGAATATATGACGAATCGTAAAAATCTGAGACCCTATCTCAGGAAAAATAACAAAATATCGAACTTGCTTAAAAATATCTTTTGCAGTAGACTAGTTCTCGACTTACAATTTTGTTCTTTAATCTATGCTAGCTTAAAATGTACTTGTGACGGATTTAGAGTTTAGTTCTAAAAGGTTATAATATTAATTGAATTATAGATAATAAAATGGAAAGTGATCGCAAAGAACTTAGTCATGCCCAACTGATTCAGAATTTTAATTCCATGGTGGTATGTTGTATAGAATGTGGAGGCACGAATTTAACAAAGAATGGTCCCAGAGTTAGAAATAAGGAGTTTGGAGATGAAGTTGTAGTTTGTGAACAATTCATCGAGACCAAGCAGCTAAATTATAAGGAGCGGGTTGGACTATTTGCCATTACTTGCGTTCATTGTAATAATTGTGGACGTAAGTTTTCCGTAACGGCATTAGATCATGGTAAAATTCAATAGAGAAAATGATATGCAATGTGTAATGCATTTCAGTAACTCATTGAGCCATACAGACTTCAAGAGGAAAAGTTTTTGCAGTACGTGTATAATAAAGAAAGCCAATATTTTAAGGGCAAACAGCAGCGTCTAAAGACTTGTATTCAAAATGACTAGCCGTCTGTCTCGGTCCAATCGTATGCAACCATAGATTCATCTGAGCGCACAGAGGCAGCTAAGTCTATCACTGTAATCAAAGTATTCACCCACGAGTGTTGTAATATTTACATAAATTGCAAAATCCATAATAAATGTGGAAATTTTTACCTTTTTCGTTTATTATTTATTGTCTGGAAGATATAATAATTAATGCAACTGATGGGCTCTGGTATTCTCATCACTGTTGCCATCCTACCTAATGACTCCGTCAGTTGTTGGCAAAACATCCTGGTGGGCGGATTTACCAATCTACGATTCATTACCTTAAGCCCACCAGTTCTAATAATCTATTGAAACTTCTTCTATTATAGTAACAGTATTTACTTTTGTTATCATTTGAAAAACAAGAAATTTGCTGGTTTTTATTGTTTTGCCTTTTTGCCGGTTGAATCGAATTCTGATTTGCGCTTTTCAACTGGAGCGACCCTCTTGATTGCATACCAGCAGCCGTCATCATCATTTCCTCCTTCAAAAGCGGACATCATACCAACCATTACATTCTTAACAAAATTTCCTCCGTAAATTGTTTTAATGGTATCGTACTGCCAGAGTATCATTCCATCGTTTTGCGCCCACTTCCCAACGTTGGTTTCTGAATCCTCTGTAACAGTGAAAGTACCATCGTTGTTGAAAGTTATTCCTGCCTTCCCGTATGTTCCATCACAACCCCAATCATAATAAAGAGTCCATTGCCCAACAATAGTCACATCTACCATGTGTATTGCTTTACTATATGAAATTTGCTTATTCCTTAATCAGATATTATGCATTATTTAATTATGTGTCAACAGTCCGGACATACACCACTTTCAAACTCAAATGCAGTCATCAATATCGTTCTTACGAAGGGATTCGAATCCCTTATCTTTTTTAAAAATTCCATGCCATTCAAGCCAGGCATTTTAAAGTCAGATATTACCACCAAATAAGCATGTTCATTAACGTGAAAGTGTTCCAGTGCCTTGATAGGATCCGTAAAAGTAACTACTGTTATTCCTCTAACACTCTTTAAGGCCTCATGAAAAAGAATAGTGGTATCTAAATCATCATCTACGATACTAACAATTCTATTAGTAGACACTAGTCTGACACTTCCAGTAGCCTAAACACCCAATTCACCAGATTTTTTGTTAAAGGTTATTATACTAATTAAGTTTTTTCATTTTCTAACGTGAATAGTACACCAGTGGGATTAGAGCCGTACGCGATAACGGACGAAAATAATCCCACCAGCTAACGTATGGTGATTTCAGAACCTCTACGCCATTCATTCATTGGCATTAAAATTTAAATAAATTTACTGGTGGGACCATCGGGCAAAGAGCATTATGAGTGACGGCCCCACCAGCAGTGAATAGTCTAATTAGGTATGCTCAAAAAAGTACAAAATAATTTTAGTAAGTACCGGCGGGACTGAAGGCACTCGATAGTCCCGACCGGCCCCCAAAAATATCGGCGATTAGACTTAATAGGATTCGAGTTAGCGATATAATAATTTGCCTTACCTAAGTTATCTCTGAAATAATTCTATTTTTCATTAATGCAGACTTGATATAATATCCAGTCTAGAATTCTCAGTTCACTATGCAATGGATCGGCTTGTATTGCAGAATCTATTTCGTTTATTTTGTCTATAATTTTATTCATTTTAGTTTCAATAAGGGCACAAATATAGATATTAGATTTCTTCATATTTTATAAAGTCCAATTTAATAGTTCAATCCTCTTTTGAACATCCCATTTGTATGTAGTCTCCTCAGTTTGTAGATCTTTTTGGCAGGATTGTAATTATCATCGGCCTTAGCCATTATTTGTTTTTTGTCAATATGATATTTAATGGCTCGTCGTTATGTGTGTTGCAGTGCAATACAAGTGCCAAGATAACTACAAACACGGGTGGATCCCCTTATGATAGGTCCAGGCATGGGCTCATCAGATCTAATGCTATGTAATATCCCTTCATTTATAGAAGGATTCAATTGCTTTACTTTCATGATTCCATGCTATGCGGGGGTTAAAGAAGATCTCTCTGTCTATAGTAAAGCTTCTGTAGTCATTAACTTATTTTCTTTCTAAAAAATTTTAATGATTAACTTCTTTGTAGTATGTTAGAAACTAGGCTTCTCAATTCTACCTTCGATATACTGCTCGTGTCAATTTTTATATGTTCTTGTTTGACAGGCTCATACATTCTCTTCATTTTTCTATAAACCGAGAAGTCAGCATCCGAATAGTCTAGTTTTCTAGCATTCAGTCGAGCCTCTACAATATCTTCCGGACAGACGCATTCTATTATGCGGACTTGCCTTGTAGGAAGTCCTAGCTTATTCCATACTTCATGTCGAAACTTTTCTTTTGAAAATGTAGCATCAAGAATACAGTTAACATTTGCTTTATAGAGATACTTAGCTAAAAGTAATAGTATATCATAAACTAACTTTTTATCACGACGTCTATATTTTGGCTTGCGAAATAAATGCTTTCTTAATTCATCTGAAGATATAACGACTCCATTAATCAACGGTGCGAGCTGTCTGGCAACAGTAGATTTACCAACCCCCGGTAACCCACATATCATGAGCACTATTGGCAACAACCATCCCACAATTTTATAATGTAGGAATTTTGACTCAAACTTCCTGTTAGAATCCATAAAGCTTATGATATAAATATTTTTTAGCCATAAGTTAGAACAAACAGCAGACTGGACTCTTGCTTGATTATTCGATGCCCAAATTTGGATAGGTTATTAATCTCAATCCCTAGCTATCGTCCTAAATCAATAAAACAAATGACTTTATATTAAGTGGAGATGAGCCAAAGACAAGCAGATCTCCTGAATGGCTTGAAAAAAGCAAATGCATATACACACTCTACCTATCGCATAACCGTTATTGAAACTCATATTTCCTGGATTCTTCTTACTGGCAAAATTGCATACAAGATAAAAAAGCCCGTTAAATTTGGCCATGTACTGGATTTTTCAAACCTTAGATTAAGAAAAAAGTTTTGTCAAAAGGAATTTATGTTAAACAAACAGCTTTGTGGCCGAATGTATCTTGGCGTAGTAAAGATTACAAAAATTGATAATACATATAAATTAGTAAATTTAGACAAGATGGGAACATCTCTGGAATTTGCAGTCAAAATGAGAGAGATTCCTCAGAAATTTAGGATGGACAACCTTTTAGTTTTTAACAAAATAAATAATCGCATTTTAAATGGTTTAATTGGTAAACTTGTCAGGTTTCATAATCTAGCTTACACAAACATCACTATTTCGAAACATGGTAGCCCTCAAGCTATGAAAGCAAAAATCAGAGAAAATTTTAGAACCCTTTCTAGATTTGCAAAAATAGATTCTTCATTTGAAGATAAACTAAATTTGTTTGTCAAAAATAATTATAAATTATTTGATGAACGTAGGAAACGATTCAGGGTTCGTGATATTCATGGTGACCTTTATTTGAAAAATATTTTTTTTATGAAAGGAAAATTCTATCTGTATGACAGAATAGAATTTAATGATTCATTAAGATACGGTGACATTGCAGAAGATGTGGCCCATTTAGCAATGGACATTCATTACCACAAAAGAGAACGCATGCAATCGTATTTTATTTCACACTATATCAATAAAAGTAACGATACCAGCTTAATAAACATCATTTATTTTATGATGTGTTACAAGGCGTGTGTTAGGGCTAAAGTCTCATTATTTAGAGCAGGACAGTTAGTTAATAGAAATCAGAAGTCAAAATATACAAAGGAAGCTAAAGAACACTTCAAGCTTGCACGAAAATATATGAAAATGTTTTAATTTTTGATATCCAATTAAAGTATCCTACTGAAAGCTAGGGCATAAGGTAATAATCTTTTTAATTTTTACCTATCTAAGGAATTTCAATTTAGTCCCTAACTGACCTTATCCTTATGCACATTCAATTATCTTTCGTGCTCAATTGAACGTTAGTTTAAGGAATTTCTACAAATTCTTTTAAAGTAAGTTGAACATTTACAGTCTATGTCCAAACCGAAAACAAAAATCTGCAAGAGATGCAAAACTGAGTATCAAGAAGAAACGGGATATCCTGTTTGTGATTATTGTTTAAAGCTATTAGATAATTGGGAATGATTATTAATCCCATTTTGCGAAAAAAATTATTTCAAATAACTATATCTCGAGAACACCGCAGAAAGGTTGATTTCTAGAATCAGCTTTTGTTTCATCCAGCTATGATTTTCGTTCACGGCATTTATCTCTAACCTGTTACCAAATATAGGATATCTGCTTGCTGCTGTGTTAAATGCATTCCAGTAATGATGTTTTTCCATTCCTAATACTACTTGTTGAATTAAAAGTTGTCTAATCGGATTCTATTTATTTTATTTCCAGCACACAGTAAAGTCAGTTTTAAGTTCAAAATGTCTAATATCTCATTTTATGAATTAAACTTCAGTTAAGGTATGAAAGTTAACGTATGAAAGTTTTATAAGAAATAAAGTATTACACTTTATTATGAGCGAGCATATTGCAAAAATAATTGAGATAATAGGTAGCTCAGACAAAGGATGGGAAGATGCAGCTCAGCTCGCCGTAGATGAAGCAAAAAAAACCTTGCATGTGATACATGGTATAGAGGTCGTAGATATGACTGCCGCCGTGGATGCAACCTCAGGGAAATTAACGAGCTATAGAACTTGCTTAAAAGTATCTTTCGCTGTAGATTAGTTTTAGACTCTAAAAATTATTTATTTATGATACCAAAGGGAAACTGTTTCTCAAAGAAAAGAATCTTTCGAATATCTTAATATCTTACATATATGACAGATTAATAAATAGAAGATTAACTGTAATCTTAACTGAAATATTGTATAACGAGCATCGAAAGTAAAAATAGCCAGA
>VBPR01000172.1:0-6504 GCA_005877345.1 Nitrososphaerota archaeon | reverse complement strand
GACCCGCAGATTTTATACATGAATTAAGTTAGGCAAATACTATTTCGGATTAAATATTATTTTTACTTCAGTGATTTAAGAAACTTTTCTAAAGGCAATGTATTAACAACGTCTTTCTTCTCCGCCCATCCCCTCCTTGCCTGCGATATTCCAAATTTCAGAAAATGAAAATGCGATTTATCATGAGCATCAGAATCTATTACGATCTTGCATTTATTCTCAATAGCACGTTGTATATACTCATCTTGCAAGTCTAGTCTCTCTGGCGAGGAGTCTACTTCAAGTATGGTATTCGTTTCTTTTGATACATCCAATATTTTATCAAAATCAATGTCTAAAGGATGGCGTTTCTGAATTACTCTACACGTTGGATGAAATAGTATGTCAACATTAGGATTGTACATTGCGCTTACAAGTCTCTTGGTTTGTTCCTCTTTTGACAGTGAAAAATGTGAGTGAACGGCAGCACCAACAATGTCAAATTCCATAAGAACATTGTTCTCTAGATCAAGACTGCCATCCTTGAGTATATTTACCTCCACTCCCGTTAGAATGGTTATTCTTCCATTTTGCTTTGTCGTATTATTGACTCTTTTTATTTCCTTCTCTTGCTGCTTTAGTTTTCTTTCGTTTAAGCCATGCGCTATTTCTAGTGTTCGTGAGTGATCTGTAATAGCAATATACTCAAGTCCTGCCTTGCTTGCAGCTTCAGTCATCTCTATTATAGTATAGTTACCGTCTGTCCAATTGGTATGTATTTGAAGATCTCCTTTGAGATCATCGTAACCGATCAATTTCGGTAGTCGGCCATATCTTGCAGCCTCTATCTCTCCCTTGTCTTCCCTCAATTCTGGTGTTATGAATGGCAGTCCTAATTTCGAATAGATACTTTCTTCTGTTTTACCTGCAATCTGGCGGTTCCTTTTATCATATAGACCATATTCATTCAGCTTGTACCCTTTGTGCAACGCTATTGTTCTAAGAAGAACGTTATGCTGTTTGCTTCCTGTAAAATATTGAAGTGCAGCACCGAAACTCTCTTCAGGAACGATTCTTAAATCACAATTAATTCCGCTCTTTAATCTTACTGTAGACTTTGTTCTTCCCTTCGTATGAATGTACGCAACTTCTGGCATTGATGTAAAGAAATCCATCACTTTCTGAGGTTTATCAGACGAGGCTAAGAAATCTGCATCACCTATAGATTCTTTCATTCTTCGTGCTGAACCGGCTAACTTTGCATTTTTCACGCTGTCAAGCTTTTTCAACCTCTGAAGAATATCTTCAAATGTATTTAGGATGAAACCTAGGATAAATCTACCACCGTGACTTTTCTTGAAGAACTCTATGCCCTTCAATATCTTCTGTTCACTCGATTCCCCAAAGCCTCGAAGAGCTCTTACTCTTTTTTCTCTGATTGCTTTCTCCAGTTCTTCGATGTTAGTTATTCCTAATTTTTCATATAGTAGTTTTACTTTTTTTGGTCCCATTCCTTCTATAGATGAGAGTGTTGTTAAGTCAACGGGTATTTCTCTTTTTAATTGTTCATAATAAGCCAATCCATCCGTCTGTATTAATTCAACTAATTTTTCCGCTATGTTTCTACCTATTCCAGGCAGTTGCATCAAGGCTTTAATTCCTCCTTTCTTGTATATAGTTCCAACATCCTCTGCCAGAGACCCAATATAGAGGGCTGCTTTTTCATATGCCCGAGGCTTGAACATCTCTCCCTTCATTTCTTCGTAGATAGCGATTTCATGAAGGACTCTAGCGATCTCAAAGTTTTTCAAATTTAATTTAATACACTTTCCTCTATATGATCTTCTATTCATCAAACTGTAAAACTCTTTTCTTGACTTCCATGCTTTACTACATCTTGCTAATGTCGGTGATCAGACAAAGGTTGTCGGTGATCAGACAAAGGTTAAGTTATACAGTCCAGACAATCCAACGACAAATGGCTCTGATAAGGTTTCTTACACATTCGCATTTCCAAATATGGCCGTACAAGATGGACAAAAATTTACTGTATGCAACATGAGTACGGACAATTTTAAGTTAAAGTATGAAATTTGTAGACATAAACGCGTCAGAGAATCCTGGTAAAAAGGAAAAGTAGAACCTATGCCTAACTGTAGTTAATTATTTGTTTTTCGTTTGACATTATTATTTTACAGTCCTCATTAAGATCTGGATGGGATTACCGGTCGACCGGTATTGTGAAAAACACTTTGATAAGTTTACCTAAATAATCATTAAATTTTATTTTAGTTTAAACGGGTGGAGCGACGACTTGACTTGTAAAGACGTCCCCCACCAGTTGTGAGACCCCTTTCTCGACTGAACTGAACCGTAGTAATTTATCATTTGTCAACATAGTTTAAGAATAAGTTAACGACTGGCGGGATTAGAGCCGTACGCGATAACGGACGAAAATAATCCCACCAGCGAACGTATGGTGATCTCAGAACCTACGTCATTCATTCATTGGCAATAAAATTTAAATAAATTTGCCAAGTGCCGGTGAGACTGGATACGAATGCAGAGAATCCCATCGGCCCCTGAACAATTGGCGAAAAGTGTTAACCATCTTCAGATTAACAATATAATAATTTACCCTACCAAAGTTATCTCTTGGATAAGTCAATTTTTCATTACAAACTTGATATAATAGAGTCCAGAATCCTTGGTTCACTGCAATTTATCGGATTCAAATATCGAATGAGTTCCTCCCTTGCAGTTCTCTCGCCAGTTTTGATATATAACCAAACTATCTGTTTCTGAAAGTAGGACAGACACATTTTAAGCATGGATATCTGATTTTTGTACCCAACAAATGTTGATGTTGAACTCGGGCATGCCCACAAATGCACAAGTCATTTTGTTCTGTCATGTCCTTCTAGATAACAAATAATTTTTATATCTTCGTTTGCTTTATAGAGATTTTCCGACCCTATTGCAACTCTATCCCAATGCTGTCTCTAAAGCCTTCTTTTTCTTAGCTTCAACCTCTCTTATCAAGATTCGCGGTATTGGAGATTCCCGAATATACCTTTAAAGAATTCACAGAAATAGTTTTGGCTCGACTTCCAAAGGAGAGTGTTGATGAACGGCTAGCAAGACTCATTGCTCAAAAGGTTTGGAATGAACTTGGTTCAAGGGATATTAGAGATGTCATTAAGGTAGCTCGACTAGCTGGTTCTAGTGAGGAGGTACATTTTATTGTGAAAATGTTGAAGAGACAAGAGAGCTTTGGAGGAAAGAATAACAGTTAAGTCTATTAGGAGTTTCAAAAGAAGGCATAAGCACACGTGTTTGCATTATAGCCTTTAATTTGATATGACTAGCAATATTGTTACTCGAATGACTTGAAGAGAAGGATAAATGCAGTTCAAGCAAGGATAGTTGAGAAAATATATGTGCTTTATCGGCCCGTTTTATACAGTATGAAAGTTTTTTTACCGAGCTACACTTGTTGCTTTAGTACCATCGTATCATAAATCCTCTCATTTTTCCTAGGTTGTCACCTTTCATTCATTAACGGTAGGTATCAGAGTTGTGTTTCCAGTATTTGATGAAGCTTGATTTTCAAAATTTCTGATAATCATGGTCTTCGAGTATGTTGAGTATTTACTATTTTCATAATGATTTCATCCTCAGTTTATGATCTTGTCAATCTTAAAGGGCTAAACAAAGGATCTTCACCATTTAGGGGAGTAATGGTAGAATTCTGTAAAAGGTACACGGACTTTTGCATGTGGTGTAGTAACACAATGTCAATGTGACAGCTAAACAAAGGATCTTCACCATTTAGGGGAGTAATGGTAGAATTCTGTAAAAAGTATACGGACTTTTGCATGTCCAGTAATCTTACATATTACTAGTGTGACAACACCATCTAGTTAAGTATAAGACTTTCAAAATAGGCCAAGCAGTTTATTCCACTCAAGTATCGTGTTGCGCGTTAGTTTCCGTAAATATCAATAAATATTCCATGTCAATAAGGAATTAGTATTAGTTCTAATTCACCAGGTTATTCCATGATTGACCGCTTTTTCAATTATAAGACCGCAGAGCGCTTTTTCAATTATAAGACCGCTTTTTCAATTATAAGACCGCAGAGCGCTTTTTCAATTATAAGACCGCTTTTTCAATTATAAGACCGCTCTTTCATAAATTTTATCTTGCAGTTTTATTTGTGCGTCTACTGCGTTAGCACCATAAGGTCCTAATGCTTACTTCTTATGTTCAGTTTTACTGAAATCTTGTCTCCAAACAGTCGACTTACGCAAGTTTTGTAAAGTGTCGGAGTCTACTTATCAGTATAGTGTCGGAGTCTACTTATCAGTATAATAGAAATTAAAACCCATCCATTTTTTAGTACAAAAATGCGTGGGGTTTGATTAAAATAATTCAAAAACAAATCTTTATTTCGTACGCATGACGTAAAAATTTTGTAAAGCCGCTTAAGATGAGAATTTTATATGGTTAAGGTTATAGATAAGTTTGTGTATAAATACACATGGTAAAGCTAGAGTTTCTCAAAAGAACTCAAACTGAGTCTCAGCCTTTAGAATCTGAGCTATCATTTGAAGAAATTTGTCCTATCTGGTCTAAAAAATTGAGAAATGGCATAGATGAAATAGATCGCATGACTTTAGTTAAGGATTCTAAATATTGTGCAGTAGGAGAAGCTTGGGGATTTACAGGCAAACAGACTGGATATTATGTGGCCCCTTTGATTCCTATTGTTGGCTGTTGGACATGTATTAGATATGGACAGAAATTTAGCAAAACCGCTAGAGAAAAGAAATCTTACAGTGATTTTGAACCTCTGATTTCAGATTTTGTAAGACATTGGAATCAGAGACACAAGAAGATTAAAAAGACTAGACTTGATTCAATACTGGCAAGGTAATATAACCTAGATTCTAGATCATTGCACTTTTTTACAAACAGGCTCTAAGTACCTTCAACTGTAGATTTGGCACCTTTACTTGCCAGTGCGTTTAAGCTCACAAATATCTCTTCTGAAAGAACCATATCTCATAAACAATATTAATCCTGCTAGGAAAATAATTAACCCAAGCTTGAACCCAGGTAGACGTGTAGCAATTGTAACAGGTGGAAATCGTGGGATTGGATACGAAATATGTAAGGATCTATCTAGGGTTGGTTGCAATGTCGTTCTCACTAGTAGGAATGAACAAGAAGGTCGGCGAGCTGCAGCTAAACTACATCATCATCACGACAATGTTGTATTTCGTAGACTCGACGTCACTGATAGTAAAGATATTTCAAGTTTTCGGGATTGGATTCTAAAGATTTATGGAAGGGTTGATATCCTAATTAATAATGCCGGAGTCTATCTGGACGAAGGAGTAAGCGTATTTGATGTAGATGAAAACATTATGCACGATACATTAGCTGTTAACTTTTATGGTGCATTCCATATGTGTAGAACTTTTGTACCTATAATGAGGCAAAACGGATATGGTCGGATAGTAAACGTCTCATCTGGATACGGCGCAATGAGTGAGATGGGTGGGTATGTAGCTGCTTATAGAATTTCGAAGGCTTCACTTAATGCCCTTACATTGATTATGGCTAATGAGCTAAGAGACGGGAACATTAAGGTAAATGCGGTATGTCCTGGATGGGTCCGAACAGACATGGGAGGTGGTATGGCTCCCATAAGTCCCCAAGCAGCGGCCAAAGATATAGTTCACTTTGCTTTGGTTGATGCAAAGGGACCCACCGGCGGCTTCTTCAGACACAAGAAACTTATTCAATGGTGAAGGGATAGTGGCTCTAGTATGACATTGTTTGACATGGGGCTGCAAATCATATTTGTTTCAGTATCTGGTGTGATTTCTCCAGGTCCACTTTTTTTTGCAAATTTAGTTTTAAGCAAAAATGGCGGATTTTGGTCCGGAATAAAGATAGCAATTGGTCACTCAATAGTAGAGCTTCCTGTCATCATCCTATATTCTATCCCATTGATAGTACTTTCTTCTCCGAATGTTACTTCTGGTGCTTTCAAATTTATTAGTTTTATTGGGGGAATAAGTCTTATTGCTTTTGGTATCATTTATGTGGTAAAGACTGTCTCCAAAAATAATAACAGTAATTATATTGTCAAGTCGTCTCGGATTCAAAAGCCGATTCTTGCTGGAATCTTATTCACATGCGTTAACCCATTTTTCTTTCTTTGGTGGATTTCTGTGGGGATTAAATTAATATCTGATTCAATAGAATTGTTAGGATACCCATTTGGAATAGCCTTTCTTTTTTTCGTACATGTATGGATGGATTATGCATGGCTTGGGTTATCTTCATATTTTGCATCGAGAGGCATCAAAGTTATACAGTCATACTATCACAATTTTATAATTCTACTATTAACAATTCCTCTTTTTTACTATGGTATTAATTTTACGTTATCTGTGTTTAGATGACGCGTATTTAGTTTAATATTGATAAAGATCAAGTCTGTGCAAAAAT
>VBPR01000171.1 GCA_005877345.1 Nitrososphaerota archaeon | reverse complement strand
TTTCACTGTCCTTCTTTTTTACCTGCTTTATACACTCTGCCGCGTGCTGCTTGAATTCCTCCAGCATACCATTGGGAATTTTAATGTTGGCGCTAACTTGTATTTTAGACATAGTTTGTCTAGGAGTACCACGAATTAAATAAGTCTCTGCTTGATTGGTCTTGAGTTTGTACAATTGTAATTAACGCATTAATGATTTACCATTTACATTTGGATAAGATTGATCACATTATGTATATTTTTTATTTG
>VBPR01000170.1 GCA_005877345.1 Nitrososphaerota archaeon | reverse complement strand
AACCTTTCAGACTTAGCCTTAGAGGGTCAAGTGAATAATCATATGAAGTATTTTCTTTACCTAAACTCAGCATTTTAGTGTGTATATGCAGGGTAAAGTTTCAAGTTCTAACTCGGAAACCTTGCTTTGATATTGTTTGTTATTTGTAGTAATTCATCTTGTAGACGGAAATCTAAATGATACTTATTATAGATACTGGCATATTTCTTAAAATCTTTTTCGTGTTGTTTTATCATTAACTTAATTTCAGGAATATGTTTATTTAAAATGAAATCTAGCCTCTCTGTTAAATCTAAATCACTCAATTGGGAAGCCTGTTTTTGGAGCAATTCTGCTATTTTCTTGTAAAATATTTCTGAATCGTTAGGAGAAAGACGGGCCTCAGTTACCATAACCATCAAAATATGAAGCAAGGCTTCAACCGGTGGATCAAATAGACTTCGATAATAGACATTTAACAGAAATCTAGCTTTAGATTCTTCATCTTCTTTATCCCCTATCCTTAATTTACGAATAACGCTCGCGTAACGAGCCATTGAGTCGATAATATTTTCAATTTCTAATAATGACTTATAGATTTTATTAAATTCATTTTTTTCATTAATAACTAAATAATGGGTTTGACTGTATGGTTTATCTCTGGGTTTTACCATCTTTATTTTTCCTTCTTTTATGAGTGCCATCGTATTTTTATGCGTGGTCATCCTTCTAGAAGCTGTAGATGAAGCAATCAAGTTATACCAGACAACAAAGCAAAAGGCAGAGCAGGAAAACATACCGGTCGCCCCAATGGAATTTATTGAAATGATAGGAGATCATGACTTCTCGAAGTGGACTATCTTGTCGTTAACATTGACGGCGGCGACTCTAATAGCGGGCCTTGTTATTCTGGTCGCTAAATAGCTAAATAGCTATGAAATGAAAGATAAAATTATCCTCGCCTTAATACTAAGCTCTTTAATAATGAACGTTCTTATCGCGCTACACCAACTTTGGAAATAATTAAGTAAAGTAAAAATAAATTACTTGGTTGTCATTCAGTTTCGCTAATTTCTTTTGCTTTGGCTTTAAATTCTTCAATTTGTTTTTTACGCAATTCAAACAATGTATGCATGTATTTTACCATCTCTCGCAAGTATTCGAGGTCGTATTTGTAAAGGTCTTTACGCCTGTATTCATGGATGTCTTGTAAACTGTATTCATCATCTGCGCCGAATTTTTCCAAGTATTCGTCGTCTATTTTCTTCATCAAGTCATCCCCCATTTGTGTTGCTAACGACAACATATCTGGGTCATCTTGTCGCAACTTCTTCCTTGATGATCGCTTTCTACTTCCTTGTTTAGTCATGTTTGTAACTATTCATATATAGGATTGGATATTAAAAAAATAGGCGGGCCCATGCACACAAATGTTCAAAAACCTGAACCCGCCAATTTGTGTTAGGATTGCGGATCCGCTATTAGCACTCACCCCAATTATATAATAATTTTGTAAGATTCTACTGAGATGTAGACCTGAATAATGTCCTATTCATAAATTCAGATTTAACTTAGTAGAGAAGACTCTGTTCTTTTTTTCCCTGAAGTCTGTCCCTTCTTTTTTTCCCTGAAGTCTGTCCCTTCTTTTTTTCCCTGAAGTCTGTCCCTTCTTTTTTTCGTGCATGTTCTTACTCAATCTACATATACTTTGTTTAGTATCATTTTGCTACAACAAATGACGAACACAAAATACGTGTTAATGCTTGCAGTTCTGTCTGCGGGAACGTTGACAGCACTAACAGGAACAGCGATGTCACAGACACAAACAGCATTCGCCGAAACAGACGATTGTAAAGACAATCACAACAACAACTGTAATGACGACAGAAGCCAGTATGTAGAACAGAAGAATGACTGTAAGATAGAGAATGAAAATAAGGACCATAGCAGCAACAATAATATCAACCCAAACTCACAGACACTTAATTGCCAGAATGTCGGTGCGGGACGCGATAATAACCAGGGATCCGCAAATTTCTCCCCCCCATAGGATAAAGGGTAGCTTACAAAATAACTGAAATGCTGAATTAACTACCCACTCCTTTTTTTCTTTATTGTTATATATTATAAAAGAAAGTTTATTTTTACAAAGTGTAAAGATACAAGTGTGCCAAGAATTTTTTGGCGCTAATAATAGCCATTGTGGTAATTAACATTATCATACTGATTCTTTTCTGGAGTTGAAATGAAATTGAATAAAGATAAAATCTACCAAGCCATGATAGCAGCTTCTGTTATTATGACCCTTATCATATTCGTATGGCAAGAAACGAATTGAGTGAAACCCTCTTGATGACGATTGCAGCTGGGATTGGGATTGCGATCGTTATTGGCCTATATTTATGGTCACAAAAAAAATAAAATAAACTTTATCTACACCCAATAAAGTAATAGTAGAAGCTAACAAAGTATTAGGTTTGGATCCCGGTTGGGGTTCTTCAGCTTTTGGAGTGGTCCTATTACAGGTAGCTAACGGACGCATAGAAGTCATGATAGCAGAAGAGTATGAACGGCCAAGATATCAAGACATGGCAGAGAAGGTAATCGATATCATAAGAGGATTAAACAGAAGGAATATTGACCCTGATTATCTAGATAACTGCAAAATATATGTAGACGCTTCAAACCCAGAGTTTATTACTACTCTAAAGGAGCTAGTAGGTGAAACTACAAGATGGGAATACATTCAAGACAAAATGCAATACTGTAAAAAGCATAACCTAGACCTAGCAAGATACATGAACGTCATACCGGTCCCTTTCTCCACAGCTGCAATGGATATGCTTGTTCATACAAAAGAATTGCTGGAATACGAAAGGCCACTTATAGCAATAAATCCAAGTTTTACTAAACTAATAACATCATTGAGGACTGCAATATCAGACGACTTAGGTAAATTATCCAAAGAAGATACGTCTTATGACAATGTCCTCGATGCGTTTAGGTTAGCATTAAAAGGAATTAAAGTGGTGAAAAAGGAGAGGGAAGTAGAATGCTAAATCCCAGTCAGAGAACATTTAGGGAACCAAATAGTAGTATCAAAATTCCGAATTTTTTAATATATGATTGTTCCCTGAAACCTTAATTATTATATCTACTAGAAAAACGCTAATGAACAAGAACGGAACTCTTGGGATGATAATAGTATTGTCAGTTGCAATGCTTGGATCAACAATAGTGGTTACGTATGGCGCACAGCACGTCGAAGCGGCAAAATCAGGTTTGGCGTTCTTGTGGTGTTATTCTACCCCGAATAGCCCGAATGATTTCCTGTGCTACACTAACCATGGAGAGTGCAGTATGGTCCAGTCAGCAGACGATGATGCAAAAAGTGACTGCCTCAGGAAGAAAAACGGTGCCTAAACAACAAGTTATAATTGCAAGGACCTAACTGCACACTTGCCCTTACCTTTTTTTTGTTTTACGATGCCTCTTCTATATCTCCCGATTTTGATATCAAATAATAATAGACTGGTTCAATTGAATTGAGTAATTCTTGGGCTTTGGCTAACTGAATAAAAATAACAATCCTTTTAGTTCTGCACTGCCCTTAAAAATCTATCATGACCAAGTTTGAAGAGCTTATGGACATCATTACGCGTAACAAGAATAAATCAGAAAAAAAACTATTGCTAACGATAAACAACAAGAAGACGATACAGACATAGAAATAGAAGTTTCAGGAAGTGATTCAGGTAGAGGGCCATTGGTAGCTTCTGCAAGTGAGGACCTCGACCCAGACATAATTGATATGCTTTACACAAAAGCTCGCCATGTCCCTAATCGTGGTGAAGGCGCTAGCAGCTGGGATTCTGATTATTAAAATTAAATTTCTTGAAATTTTGGTTTTAACGATCAGAGTTATTGTGACTAACGGTTTATTGCTCCTAAAATTACCTATTTTGTAAATATAAGTCATTTATAGTTTATTACGCTTGAGTAATTGCCTAAACACAAGGGTTAACGTCAGGTGGGGGTATGATTGTTCTTCTTGTTCATCGCACGTAAGTAGCCAATCCCCATCACTTAATCATATTGATTGAATGAATAAAAGCTAAATAAAACAGTCCTTCATTTAAGATAGAATATGCCAATTAGACTTAAAGTGTTAAGAAGACAGCAAGAACGAATCAACAAAGTAAAGGATTTAATGCAGATGTTTCATTTAGCCCGTTAGCTTTTCTTTTCTTTTCTTTTCAAATATGCGGAATGAATATGAATAGAAAGTTCAAAGCATGTCAGATAATTCCTGTAAATGTCTACGATGGGACTCCTCCAGTTGTTTTTGAAGATGATAAATGGAGATACATTTTGCGTAATACTGGACACCTTCTAAGATTAAGGAGAAAAACCTGTTCCATTTGTCCTGTCAGTATGTCCTATGTTGTTATTTTCGAATATTCACATCACCGACGGGTAGAAAGGTTTTGTGCTCACCATGCCGAGCAGTTTGGAGCCCTCCCAGAGATTCCACAAACTGAAATTACTAGTAAACAGAAGCTAGCTCTTCAAAAGTGGAGCAATATCAAAGTCAAAATATAAATCAAAACTTTTTTAGCTTTCCAATCTATTATCAAGTTATTGTCTTCTACAAATGTAATTACGAACAGAACAGTAAAGCCATTCATCAAAGCTGTCGACCTATATCCTGGCTTTAAACTAGAAGAGGAATGTTTTAAAAAGGCCATAATAACAAACGTAGACCAAACAACTACTACAAGCAAAACAAGGTCAAAGCCGATAAAACTTCGAATAAACTTCGATATGATTTTGGACTTCTGAGATAGATGGGATTTTTTATCTGATACACTATCTCCATCAGATCCAGTGATTAAAGTAATATAATATTAAATGAAAAATAAATAATTATCTACTATTCAATAATTTTGTCCGCAGGTACCTTTAATCGATTCCTAGGCGGTCTTCATATTCTTTGCTAATTTATCATTGAATAAACTTGTTCTAAAAGTTCCTTCTTGCTTACAGGTTTCGCCATGAAATGTCTTTGTCCCTCTAAAGGGTACACTTTGCTATTCTGAGTATTGTATGACTCCACACTACTCAGTGCAGTGATAAATAGGGTCTTGACGTTCGAATCCCGTGATTTCAGTTGGTCATATAATTCGAAGCCATTAATTTTAGGCATCTTAATATCTATTATCGTCAAGTCATATAGATTTGGTTTGAATTTTTCCAAAGCCATAGCCGGATCTGTAAAGTAATCTATATCGAATCCATAATTTTTGAGCATCGTTTCAAAAGTTCCGCCTACGTCTTTTTCCTCATCGACTATCAATATTCGCTTCTTCAGTTGAGCCATTCACCCCAAACCTCGAACTAATTGCCTTAATTCTAAGAAGTACCCTTATTTTTACAATTCGGTAAATAAATAAAATCTAAATGAATTTTTGGTTAAAAAAATTGATTTTTCATTACGGAAAAAAGTCATGACGTGAATTTCGATCCGAATCTTTATTAATTAAAGTAACAATAGTTAGCAACTACCGTCCCCGACCAGTTGCTGCGTAGACGTTGTAATTTTGCTATTCGCCAAATTATATAATGCGTCTGGTGGGAAGTGATAGGAAAGTCGAATAGAAGAAAGTGATCAGAATTATGAATCTCTAAATTGTATTTCTACTTTAAATCTAACTGATTTTAATTTATTCTATTGTTTTCTCTTAGATCCGATTGGTAACAATATTTAACAAAATTCAATTAGAACCTAGGAATAAGAAGGTAAATAAAATGACCAAATTACATCCTTATTTCATCTTGATTTAGCATTTTTAGAGTGAATTTACTTTTACATTGTGAACAAAATAAAGAGGCAGTAACATACAAGGCGGATCGAATTTCATTTTTCTCTGATTTGGGTTGCTCACGTCCTTGAATATTGAGTCTCTCATCAATGCATCTTATCTCACTCTTGGTTAAGGATTCGGGATTGTCGCACAATATGCATTTGAAATTAACTGAGTTAAAACGTTCAACTATGGCTTTTTCGAAATCAGTAGGATTATCCTGAGTCATTTATACTTCAGCGTGTGAAGCATTCCACTCTTATTTAATATTATAACCTTTCAAAACTAAGACGGCGCGTCCAACGAATCTTTATCTAAGGTTTCCTGTATATCGCTGTGGCCTGACCGTCACCATACTTAATCAATATAGTTTAATTAATAGAAACTGATGGGTCCAAGAAAGTCATGATACGAGCTGACCATCAAGACGATAACGTGGTTTGGAGCGGATTTGATGTCAGTATACACTGCTCAACTAACTATAAATAATTTCAATAAAATAATTTCAATTATCTAGTGAATTTTAATGTTTGGTGAGCCTTAGAAAATCTAGACAGGGTCAAGTTTATGATAGATTATATCATAATTTCTTTTATCATGATTAAAATATTCTACATATTAGTTGAACAGTTCCCGATAATCCTTAAGAAAATAACAAAAGTTAAAAAATAGATAAATTTATTTACAAGGTTTTTCGATCTTCAAATGATGAACAAGATCTAACCGATAAGGAACCTTCTCTTAACTATAATTTTGACAATCGGAATAGATCTTCTTGCTGGTGATAACGCTCCTGCAAATGCTGCAGAAACATTTGGAAAGATGAGGATACAATGATAGAACTGGTAAAGGACATAGACAATGGTAAAGATGATGATGATGACATGGATTGGGACGAATTCAAAGATTCTAAAATTTACAAACTAGAAGATAAAGAGACGAAAGAATGTGTGGAGGGAAGAGCAGAACTTGGAAACAGTCTAGCGGATTATGAAATATTGCGCTGTTTCGAAGATTCAGACTACTACGAGGAAGAATATTAAAATTACTTATAAAATTAGGTAACATTACTTTTTCCTTTTTATAAGTTTCTATTACATCAAATAACTTTTATTTAATAGTATAACGTTTCAGACTGATCAATCAATCAAAAGAACTGGTGGAAATGAACAAGACACATTACAACCAATGACCCACCAGTTCTAATGAATGGTTGCGTTATCATCTTAACTACAACAAATTATAAAATGATTCAAACTCAAGACA
>VBPR01000169.1 GCA_005877345.1 Nitrososphaerota archaeon | reverse complement strand
TCGTAATGCGTCTTCAGGCGACCAGTTTTTGGCAGATGACCTAAGCAACGTAGGAGTATCGGTTAATGCTATACGTAGAACACCACCGTCAGTTGAAATAAATCAACAAATTGACACAAAGTTTTATGCAAAGGTTACAAAAGAGAGATATTTTCTTTTATGCGACTGCTGTTTGTGGTGTGCATCTTATTTCGAGAACGAAATGACCGATACTGAATGTCCTCTTTGTCGCAATGGAAAAATCGATTGTATGCCAATTGGCGATGATAAAAACTATCATTTCGATTGTAGGATACTTGAGGTGTTGAACTGAAATCGTTCGATAATTTTAGGAGTTGACTGGACATTGAATATCGCATATATGGAATCGCCGCTGCATATTGAAGCGAAAACTTGTGGATGTAAAGAAAAGGGTATAACGATAGCCTATTCATTTATTGATTCCTATCACAGCTTGTGTCTTGACAGGAAAGATATTATGTTAGGGCAGCTGGATGCATGTGAGAGGCTATTGAAGTATACTACTGATGAAATGGACAGAAGTGCAGTAATAAAAGAGATAGCGGAAATAAAGATGACCTTGGATTTGTTACCGTGAGAATTTAACTAATCATATTCGTTTGTTTATTTTTTGTTTTGTTTTCTTAAGTGTCGGAATAATTATTATGTGAAAACACAATTTAAATTATGATTAGTTTAGTTACTATTATTACTATTCAAATGTACGATGGTGAGCTGCTTTGGCATGTGATTTAAGAAAATCTGCCAGTGGTCCTTTGATTTCTTTAACACTATCTTTGAACAATACCATTTTTGCTGCAGCTGCAGATGCCCCCTTTTCTACTTTCCTGCAATAGATATTTATTTTCCATTTTTCGTCATCAAGCTTTGGAAAGTCCGATCTATAGTGAGCTCCTCTACTCTCTTGTCTAATCAAGGCACTTCTTATTATGGCTTCACAAGCAATAAGCGATGATTTTACCTGCCAACTTAAAACAAGATCTTCACAATTATTATAATCGTCAATTTCGAATTCTTTTATTTTAATATTATCTTTATCAGAATAAAACTCGTCTTTCATATCTAAAATTCTTTTCAATCCATTTTGAAGCCTTGTCTGTTCTCTTACTATTCCTGCGTTCTGTTTCATTAATTCTTGTATTTCATTACGAAAGTTAATTGGTTGCTTAACTACAAAGATTCCTCCATAATAATCATCGTTATTATCATCAAGTTCCTTTTTTTGGTTATAAACATTCGATTTTAGCTGTGATGCTGCCTCAGTTTTCTTTGTATTTTCTGTTATTCCTTGCTTTGCAAATTTTGCTGCTTCACCACCAGCGATTTTTCCAAAAACTATTGTATCAAGTAAGCTATTTCCACCTAAACGATTAGCGCCATGAATCTGGCTTATTACTTCCCCAACAGCAAATAAACCCTTAACCGTAGTTCTACAGTTTATATCTACTACGACTCCACCCATAGAATAATGTGCAGTAGGTCCAACTTCCATTTTCTCTTTTGATATATCGATTCCATCAAGTTTTTGGAATTGTTCATACATAGTTGTTAGCCTTTCTTGAATTACTTCCTTTCGTAGATGGGTTACATCTAACCAAACTCCACCATGTTCTGTTCCTCTTCCAGAGATTATTTCATTATAGTTAGCACGAGCTACTACATCACGTGGCCCTAGCTCCATTCTTTCAGGATCGTAATTTTTCATAAACCTTTCACCCTTTGAATTTAATAGAATACCACCTTCACCACGTATTGCCTCTGTAGCTAGCGTACCCACTGCTTTGTCTGGCCAAACCATTCCAGTAGGATGAAACTGCACCATTTCCATATCTACTAAATCTACACCTGCTTCATATGCTAGAGCTATACCTTCTCCATAGTTTTCAAAAATCCTAGAACTACTAACTGCATAGACTCGTGTATATCCACCTGCAGCAAGGATTAAAGACTTGCATTCAAATGCAACAAATTCCTTTTTTTCAATGTCTATTCCAAATGCTCCTCTGACTGCTTCTTGTTCTTTTGCCACTTGTTCTTCTGGTGTTAATGTTCCTGATGATGATAATGGTCGTGCTTTGCCATTTATATCACCGTCATCATCTTGTGATTTTAATAATAATTTTGTGATGTAAACATTGTCTATTATTTTGATTTTCCGCTGATTTATCTGATCCATCAAAACACGTATTATTTCCTGACCGGTCCAATCTTCGTAAAATACAGTCCTTCTATAGGTGTGAGCTCCAAAAAACCGCTGTGTTAGCCTACCGTCTTTTTCTCTATGAAATCTGGCGCCCCAATTTACTAATTCATTTATAGCGTCGGGTGCATTTTTGCAAAGCACTTCGACTCTTTCATAGTCAGCAAGAAATTCACCTTCTCTTAGAGTATCAGCCGCATGTATAATCCAGTTATCTTCTGGATCCATAGTACCAAGAGCTGCATTGATACCACCTCTTGCAAGTGTTGTATGAGGATCACCTTTTTTGCTCTTACTAATTATGAGAACATTTGTACCAGCATCATGAGCTTCAATCGCAGCCACAAGACCAGCAGAGCCACCACCTATAATTAAAACATCACAATAATAACTAGATTGTCTTTTCATGTACTCCACCATTTTATTATTTTCCAACTTGATAATTCTTTAGTTGTCAATATGATGCGTATGTATATTTTTTAAAACATTATGCACTTGGTCTCTGTATAAAGTCAATCCTATCCTTTTGGCATACGGCTGTCCTTTAGCAAAAGATTTAGCCAATTCTTTAACAAACTCCATTTCTACCTTTGGTGGTACTGGAGGTTCAAATGGATCTACATATGCTTCAATTATTGTGGGTTGTTTTCTCTCTTTCATGGCCTGGCTCATTATCGATTTTACTTCAGATGGTTCTTTGATTGCATATCCCCTACCGCCGCAAGCTTCTGCGAACTTTACCCAATCTATCGGAGAAAATTCTACTCCAAATTCAGGGTTTCCAAGAAATGCCATCTGCTCCCATCTAATCATCCCTAATGTATTATTTTTGATAACGATTACCTTGATAGGAAGGTTATATTGTACTGCTGTAGCAAATTCACCCATCAACATAGTCAATCCACCATCACCGACAAATGCAACTGATTGTCTTTCTGGAAATGCAATCTTTGCTGCTATCGCGTATGGTAAAGCATTTGCCATACTTGATAAAGTGCCAGACACGGAAAACTTCATACCCTTTCGCATATCTATATGACGAGCTGCCCAACTTGTATTTGTTCCACAGTCAACAGAAATTATCGCATTCTCATCAAGTTCATCAGAAACTGCTTTGGCGATAACTTGCGGTTTAATCGGCTTATCAGTTCTAGTAGTTTGCTCTATCATCAATCTATTCCACTTCTTCATAGCATCCTGCTGTGATTTGAGAAATCCTAGATCATGTTTTTGATGCAAAAGTGGAAACAACTCAGTTAATATTAGCTTTGAATCTCCTACCAATCCAATTTCTACAGGATAACGAAGGCCAATCTTTTCAGGCTTTACATCAATTTGAATTCCCCTTGCCTGCCCTGGTTTAGGAAGGTAGTCAATATAAGGAAATGATGTTCCAACCATAAGTAGTGTATCTGCTTCACCCATAGCATCACTAGACGGTGTCGTTCCAAGTAAACCAATACATCCGGTAGTATATGGACTGTCATCAGGAATTACTGCTTTACCCAAAAGTGCTTTAACGACTGGAGCACCTAACTTTTCTGCAACTGCAAGAACCTCTTCTCCAGCTCCAAGTGCTCCTTGTCCTACGAGTATCACAACTCTATTTCCAGCATTGAGAATTTTAGCTGCATCTTCTATCAAAGAACGACGTGGGATTGTTTCGGCAACATAAGCATGAGAAGTATGATGATATGGAACATTATGTTTAGAATATTTACCACTTAGTTTCTTTTCCTGTACATCTATTGGTATTGTTAGATGGCTAACTCCCCTCTGCGCTAACGCAGTTCTACATGCAATATCAACTGCCATTTCTGCTTGCTCTGGAACTTCTATCATGCTATTGTAAACTGTGACATCAGAATATAGCTGTATTAGGTTAACATCCTGTTGATAGCTGGAATTCATTAAATCAGAGTATGTGGTCCCTGTAATAGCAACAACAGGAGTACTATCCGATTTAGCATCATATAATCCATTTAATAGATGGATGGCACCCGGGCCAGATGTAGCAACACATGCCCCAAGCTTTCCAGTATATTTTGCATAGGCGCAAGCCATAAATGCTGCAGATTCTTCGTGTCTTACAAGTATGAATTTAATTTTGTCTTGCCTACGTCTTAAGGCTTCAATAAATCCATTTATACCATCACCAGGTAATCCGAAAATTGTATCAATTTTCCAATCAAGCAATTCTTCAGCTACAATATCAGCTGTACGCATATTTTCATATTCGCTCATTGAATGCTCAATAAACCCACCATCTTCTTTATTACAG
Source organism: Nitrososphaerota archaeon (assembly GCA_005877345.1). Taxonomy (GTDB): domain Archaea; phylum Thermoproteota; class Nitrososphaeria; order Nitrososphaerales; family Nitrososphaeraceae; genus TA-21. The sequence continues at coordinate 2,336 of VBPR01000169.1, read as the reverse complement.
TTGTGAAGAGGTAGATTCTCTAGATCTTCTATCCAGCCTTTTATTTATCTAATTTTTGCTGGTTTCGGTATGTCTTTGAGCGTACTTTCAATTGCTTTTTTCAGGGTCTCTGTCACAAGTGGAAGAATTCTTGGATCATTTACCTTGGGAATTATATAATCCTCTTTTAAGTGAGTCTTTTCAACTAGCGAAGCAATTGCATATGATGCAGTTACAAGCATCTTTTCATCTAATTCTTTTGCTCTCGTATCTAACAAAGCTCTAAGAACTGATGGAAATACCACAGCATTATTTACTTGATTTGGATAATCGGAACGCCCAGTGCCCACAATTCTTGCACCTGCTTTATGAGCTTCTGATGGAAGGATTTCGGGGTATGGGTTGCTAAGAGCAAACACAATTGCATCATGGTTCATTGATTGTACCATACCTTCAGTTACTAGTCCAGTTTTACCAGATACACCTATGAAAACATCTGCTTTTCTAATTACTTCTTCCAAACTTCCTACTAATTTGTTGGAATTGCTGTTCCTTGCTATTTCTTGTTTGTCTAAATTTTGAGAATTAGCAGTTATAAGATCTTTCCTTCCCTCGTATATTGCTCCCTTGCTATCCGTTACTACAATATTTTTGGAGCCTGCTTCTTTTAAAATCTTGAAAATTCCATAGCCAGCAGAACCTGCTCCTGATATTACTACCTTTATATCGTCTATTTTTTTATCTACTATTTTTAGAGAATTTATCAATGCTGCCAATGTGATTACAGCTGTTCCGTGCTGATCATCATGAAACACAGGTATTGAGAGCTCGTCTCTAAGCCTTTTTATTATATCAAAAACCTTAGGTGATTCTATATCTTCGATATTTATTGCTCCAAAACACGGCTCAATTGCCTTGACAAACCTGACTATTTCCTCCTTATCTTGTGTAGCAATACATAATGGAATTGCATTAATATTACCTAGGACTTTGAACAAAACAGATTTTCCTTCCATTACAGGGAGTGCTGCTTCTGGGCCAATATTTCCAAGACCAAGAACCCTTGTTCCGTCACACACTATGGCTACGTTGTTCCACTTTGAGGTATAATCATAAATTAACTCTTTGTTTTTACTTATCTCTTGAGCTACCGATGCTACTCCTGGAGTATAAATTAATCCAAGTGTACCTTTTTCTTCATGACCGAAACTAGCATCTATGGAAACTCGATTATGTATTTCGATCTTCCCTCTTAGCGTCCTATGAAGGTCAATGGCGTCCTCATTTGGTATATTCAATGATACGCCCGCCTTTTTCTGCTATCGGCAGCAAAACGTGGAATTAATAATATGTCCAACGTATTTGATAAAAAATTGAGTTGTATTTGAATCCACCTGCATTTTATGTCGCCGACGAGTGTAGGATATTCTGAAAATAAATAGTTCTTAGCAAAAGCCGATAACCGAGTCAACTGATAATGTGCCGCATCCTACAAGAATAATATGTATTATTGAGAAAATTTGATAGGTAGTCAATTTCGTAAAGCGTTGCCAGGAGCCCTAGGTGTAGCATTCATTTTTCTTTTCTTCATAATCACGTTTGAGGTCATGAAAATAGCAAAAAAAACACTCCAACTATAGGAACTATTAGGCCAATAATCAGGAACACTATACTTAAGAATTCCAATATGGCTATGGCTACAGGGTCCCGTTATTGTAAACAATAGTAGCAATAATGTTATTATTCAGATTCTCTACCAGTTGGTATGACTACGGTATGACTACCCTAGAGGAAAAAGACATCGAGTTTGTAAAAAGCTGTAAATGTACTTTTGGGTAGAGTGCAAGCAGGAGATAAATGCTGAGTTACCGAAGCCCAAGTGCATCCTTGAGATCTATTTCATGATCTTGTTCTTGAGCAATAATACCTCTTAATTTTTCTGATAGTGCGTATTCACCTGCACTTTCAGCTTGGCGTATTCTATCCCTATAATTCCTTATAGTTTCCTGCTCTGACTTTAAATCAATTTCAAGCATTGTTTTTGAGTCCTGTGAGTAACCTGCTTCTTTACTTTTCACCGTAGGATCGCCTCCCAAATAATCTATTTGCTTTGCGACCTCCAGTGCGTGTTCAAGTTCTTCTGAGGCGTGTAATTTCAGTTCTTCTGCAATATCGCCATATTCAGCTCCCTTTAAACTTGAGCTAAAAACAACATACTGAATTATTGCTTGGTATTCCCTTGCGAGGTCTTCATTCAGTCCATCTATGATTCCTTGCTTGTCAGTCGCATTCTTATTCGACATAGTCTATAATCTTACTTTATGATTTATTAGGGTTGCCACATGGCCATTTATCCA
>VBPR01000168.1 GCA_005877345.1 Nitrososphaerota archaeon | reverse complement strand
CTGTCTAATGTCATCTACGTATGAATTTGGCTTTGCGGTGGCATCTTGGACAATGTCGACATTATTAACTGAAGTTTGGTTCAATAATCTTCTCATAACATTTCTTCCGGTATCTGTTATGGATATTTCTGTATTAACGGCTAACCATCCAAGAAGTTTTAGCATGTTAATGTATCTTACGCAGACATTGTAATTTAACCCAGTTTTTGTAGCCAAATTGGTCTTTTTTGTTGGGCCAACCTCAAATAATATCGAGAGAATTCGCTTTGTCACATCAAAAGAAAAAGACCCAATGCTCTCTACCATTTCTAGAATCTTAAACGCTCAGCTATATCAAATTTCCTCATATTATGATTACATAGTCGATATAAGTAACGGCAAATTGTTATTCCTAAAAAGACCAGATCAGATGTGGACTTACCATAAACCAAGAATAGACAAATTGAAAATTTATTTTTTTGTGATGTTAATAAGTATTTTACAGGTTATGAAAATTATGCTTTTACATATAGCTCGTTTAAAAATGCATTTATTAGTGCATGTTACCACTTCTGGAATCGCAAGTCAGAATAACCCAACAAGATTTTATGTAATCATGACAAAACAATTAGTATATTCTGCTAACAAATAGTATCAACTATACAATGGCTTCATTATTATCGATACTAGTGCTGCAACGGCCGCACTAGCAGGTATAGTAATAATCCAGGCATAGACTATTCTCTTACCTATACCCCACCTGACAGCTGATAGCCTTTTCGTAGCACCAATGCCCATTATACCTCCAGCAATTGCATGAGTGGTACTAACTGGAATACCGAGCCAAGCCATAGACGTCAGTATGACTCCGCCTGCTGTTTCAGCACAAAAGCCTTGATAAGGGCGTAGATTCGTTAACCTGAAGGCCATTGTTTTAACTATTCTCCAACCTCCAAAAAATGTTCCCAATGCAATAGCGAAAGCAGAAGCCAATATGACTTCTACAGGTACTATAAATGATTGAGAATCCAGTAATCCTCCGGCAATAAGTAAGGCTGTGATTATTCCCATTGTTTTTTGACCATCGTTAGCCCCATGGGTAAGCGAGAAGAAGACTGAAGAACAAATTTGAAGGCGACCAAAAATCTTATTGACACGAGAAGCGGTCTGATTCCTGAAAAGATACATGACAATTATTCCAATTCCAAACGCACAAGCGAAACCCATCCCGGGCGATACCACTATAAACGTAAGGGTCTTTTCTATCCCTGGAAAAACTAGGGCTGATGTTCCTCCTGCTAGCAACGCCGATCCGATAAGGCCCCCTATCAGTGCATGACTACTTGAGGATGGCAAGCCAAAATACCAAGTTATCAGATCCCATATTATAGCACCAATTAGGCCTGCAAATATTACATCGACCGTCGAAAATGAAGGTTGTATTATCCCCTTTCCAACCGTCGCCGCTACTGCGGTGCCGAAAATAAATGGTCCAGCAAAATTGGCAAGGGCTGCAATACATATTGCATATAGTGGTCTTAGGACTCTAGTACCAACCACAGTAGCGATTGAGTTTGCGGAATCATGAAAACCGTTCACAAAATCGAAAAAAAGCGCTGCTGAAATTGCCACATATACTCCGATCTCAACGCTCTGCAAATTGAATTCTCAACGATATTTTAAGGCAATATCTTCAATAACATCAGCAACATCTCTGGATCTGTCAAGTGCATTCTCGAGCGTTTCATAAACTTCCTTCGATTTTATGATTTCTATCGCATCATGTGTTTCAAATAGATCAGCAATTGCAAAACGATAGACGTTATCTGCCTCATGTTCGCATTTGCTAACAGCTTTGGAATGTTGTATCAAATTCTCCCGCGTTCCCTTGTGTAATTCGGTAACCGCTTTGTAGATTTCTTGGCAAGCGGTCAACAGTAGGTTAGCGAGTTCCTGCATATGGCTAGATGGCTTCTTGATTTTGAAGAGTACCAGCCTATCAGAAGTGCCATATGTACCGTCAAGCACTTGATCAATAGTACTTGTTAATTCTGAAATATCTTCTTTGTCCAGAGGTGTCACAAATGTCTTGTCAATAATCGTAAATAATTTATGGGTAAACAGGTCACCTTCATGTTCCAGATTTTTGAGTATAGAGTTTTTTTCTTTAAGTGTCCCATAATCACTAATTGATTCTGCCAGAACTGATGCTGCCTTGACAAGATTATTTGCTTGATTTACCAGTATCGTCATTATTTCAGCGTCATTTGCACGGACCCAAGATAACCAGCCGCCTGCCATAAGACATGGTAATAATTATGATTATAGAAACCTTTCTTAACTCATGCTTTTGCGTAAAAGCCAGCTCTTCTCTCATATATTTGTCCATTCTGCATTGCCTTTCTTATGAATTCTTTGGCTTCATCTTCTGTGAACTTACCAGTTTTCACAAGTTCATTAATGAAATTCTTTTCTTCTACATCATTCTTGTCTTCTCCGGATAAACCGTTAAAGACATCTGTGAATGTTTTTAATTTTGAGGTTTCGCTAAGTGGTTTTCCATGAAGAACTCCCAGATCCACTTTTCCCGTATTAACATCTATACCTACAGTTTCCAACATTTGTGAAATGAGAAATTTCGCTCTCTCAGCATCTTCATGATCTACAGTGTCTTTTAATAACAATCTTGCTCTAGCAGTAGCAAGGCGCACCAGACCCTCCAGTTGACGGGGAGTTGCTGCTATCATCCCTTCAGAATCAACATTTCTCATCTTCATGTAATAATCTCTTAAAATATCAATTGCTTCCGTTGTTAGTTTCGGTTCTACTTGCTTGGCATATGCTAGATATTTACGGAATAGATCTATTTCTATAGCGGGTTGGGCTGCATGTTCTATGTCTCTATGGATTTCAAGTATGTGATTTGCAATGCGACTGTCTTTTTCAACTTCAGCAGTATCTCTAATCACGTGAATGATATCAAATCTAGTTAGTAACGGTATAGGAAGTGGCTCTACATTCTCTGTTATATTTCTAAATGGATCATATTTACCATATTTAGGATTAGCTGCAGATAGTATTGATGTTCTAGCATTTAGTGTGGCCACTATTCCCCCTTTTGCCACAGAACAAGTTTGTTGTTCCATAACTTCATGTAGTGCAGATCTGTCTTCTGATTTGATTTTATCAAATTCATCGATGCATACAACACCTTGATCACCTAAAACTACTGCGCCAGCCTCCAACATCATTATACCAGATTTATCACGAATTACAGCTGCTGTTAAACCAGCGGCAGTAGTACCTCTCCCAGATGTATAGAGTCCTCTAGGTGCTATTTTAGCAGCAAATTTGAGCATTTCTGATTTGGCGGTTCCCGGATCTCCAACAAGAAAGATATTGATATCTCCTCTACGATTTGAACCATCAGCTAATTTTTTTGTTACTGATCCTACAATTAGTAAAAGGATAGATTCTTTAATTATTTCATGTCCATAAATATGAGGTGCAAATGATGCAATCAGTTTGTCATAGGCGTCCGGCGTACTAGCAATAGCTATGATCTGTTTTTCATCTTCGCTACTTATAGATACTCGGTCAACAGTTCTCCCATCTTTATTTCCAGCAAGTCCACCAAGATATTCTATATTGTTACCTTCCATGCGTAATCTAAAAAGACTTGTCCGTACTTGTATCCATTGTTCTTGTTCTATTCTGACTATTCCAGTCAATAAAACTCTATCTCCAGGCCTGCAACGATCTACAAGATCATCCATCACAGTAACCTCTACATAATGCGGAAGCTGACCCGCAGGTAAATCTTCTGGAAGTTCTTGAAGTCTGACAAGTTGAAAATCTGTAAAAGAACTATTTTCTGGGTCCATTTCAAGTTCTTTTGCATTACAGTTTGTACAACTTGTAGGTTTCTTTAGTGTTAGACCTTTAAGTAGAGCCTCATTTAGTGTATTACAATTTAGACAGGCAAATGCTATTTTTTTAGCAAGTGGTTTAATCTCGGAAGTTCTGACCACCATGCCGGGAACACTTATCAACTTGTTAATTACGTCTGCGTTTATCTCTCTAAGACCCTTTTGAACCGAGTAATTTCCAATTCTTACTTTTATCTTGTCCTTAATTTCTTGAGCATAATCATAATGAATCTCTCTTAATATCGAATATACAGCCTTGTTGAAGGCCTCAAACATATCATCAGGTGTATCAGTAATTAATTTTGTAAGTTCTGGTTTATTTGTATCTAAATCGATATAATCCACCACAACAAATGTGGAATTTAATGCCATCATATTGTTTATTCTGTCAAAATACTTGTAATTTCCATCCCTGTCTTTGAAGGCACGTAGAAATGATTCTAAGTCATCTGATATCGCCGATGTAGTTTGCTGTTTTTGTTCAGTCATCTACTTGTTTAACACCCATTCCTTAAAGGCCAATGAAGAACTGTGAACAAAATTATAAAGCTGTCTTTCCTCTGCCGACAATTTTGCTTCCATTTCTGCAGAGAGTGATGAAGCAGCAGCTAGTTTTACAATTTTTTCCAATCTGGACATCACAAATGAATTAAGGGATACCATAAGATTTTCTCTTTCCTTTTCATTAAGACTTGTAAGATAGTCCTTGACCCTTATGTAAAAGTCGCTATCTACACCTGATATGTCATGTGGCCTTGATATTCGTTCTCTATTCAATGCCTTAGAAACATAACTTGAAATTTCATTATCTTGAATATCAATCAAATTTTTTCTTGATAAAATCTTTGTAAGCCACCTTGGCAATAACAACATATCACCCTCTTTAGCATCGATTTTGATATCGTTAATAGATATTTTTACATCAGACTTGAAAGTGATTCTAATCTCTTCAAGAAGATATTCTAGTAGGTATGTGTTTTTTATGCCTTCAAATAAGCTTTGAACAGAAAGGGCGTTTGATGATGACATTATTGGGAATATACTCTTAGAATAGCTTGTAAATAAAGAATCTCAGAGGACTGAATATATAACTGATTATTCGAACATCTTGTATGCCACAAGCAGAGGCAAAAAACTTGTCTGACTTAATGTGGGTAGAAAAATACAGACCTATTAAATTAGATGATATTGTCAATCAAAAGGAAATCGTAGAGAGTCTGAAGAATCTAATGAAAGAACCTGCTGAAATACCACATTTGTTATTTACAGGTCCTGCTGGAATCGGCAAAACTACGACTGCTCTGTGTATATCAAGACAACTACTTGGCGAAGATTGGAAGAGAGACACGCTTGAGCTTAACGCGTCGGATGAAAGGGGAATAAAAATGGTTCGGGAGAGAGTTAAGGGATTTGCTTCAGTTTTCAAGATTAGGACAAGTGAAAATGATGAAAAAAAATTTAGAATAATAATTTTAGATGAGGCTGATGAAATGACATCTGAAGCTCAAACAGCCCTTCGAAGAATAATTGAAGATAGTTCTGAAACTACTCGTTTCGTGATAATATGTAACTATTTAACTCAGATTATAGAGCCAATTCAAAGTCGCTGTGCAATTTTTAGATTTAAAAGAATTGAAAAAGAAACCGTAGAAAATCATCTAAAGTCCTTATGTAAAAAGGAGGGAATAAAATATGATGATAAAGCAATTTCTCAAATTTTTGATTCTACTAATGGCGACCTGCGTCACTGTATAAACATACTTCAAACTGCATCTGTAATGGGATCGATTACAGTTTCGAATGTGCTCGCATCATTAGGACTTTCTGGAAAATCGAAGGTAAATGATATTATTAAACTGGCTATTACAGGTAAATTTAATGATGCCAGAGTTAAATTACTTGAATTAACCGCAGTCTATGGAATGTCTGAGTTTGATTTTCTAAAGTATGCGTATGAAGCCGTGTATTCATTAAAGTTGGCCCATCCTGAGGACTTTGCATCTTTAATAGCTGAATATGATTATCGTTTAACTCATGGATCACATCCAGATATCCAGTTGACTGCATTTTTGGCCCAATTATCAAGGATTGGTACTAAACAGTAGTGGATTAGAAATTTTCAAATGGCAGATTTATGAATTAAATAATTCCAGTCAGTAAGAAATAAGCAATAATAATTCTATTGTTCCATATCAATAATCTTCCTCAGATTCTTCTCCCCCATCTTCTTCCTCCACTTCGTCAAAATCCTCTTCGAGTTCTTCTCTTTCCTCAGCACTCTTATAAGGAAGGTCAACTTCGCCTGCTGAATTACATACAGGACATTTAAATTCAATTGTCTGACCTTCGAGGTCCAAAGGGAATTCCTTTGAGAAAACCTCATCGCATTTTGAACACACCAGAGTTGTCTGTATGTTGTCAGTACTGAACTTGTTCGATTGTAATCTAAATATGGTATTTGTCATTCTTCCTACCTATTGAAATAGTCCTTTTTTATAAGGATTATTGTAATTTTTCCTATACTGTATGTGCTTTAGGTTTTGAATCATAAATCTGAGCTAACAGATGTGCTCTTGCATCACTTTGGTCAACTAGACCACGATTTGCTATGGTTATTATTGTACTGTCGTTTCTGACCCCGCGCATCTTCATACACAGATGCTCTCCTTCTGCGATGACAGTTACTCCCTTAACTCCCATCTTCATTATCTCGTCTGCAATCTCCTTTGTGAGTCTCTCTTGAATTTGCAATCTCTTGGAGTACTTTTCTACTAGGCGCGCAAGTTTCGAGATCCCAAAGACTTTACCTGATGGAGTGTATGCAATGTGTATTCTGCCAAAGAATGGGAGCATATGATGTTCACACATACTATAAAATTGAATGTCTTTAGCAATAATCGAATCAATTTCTTCACTAAAACTAATTTCGAGCTCGGAGTTCATGCAATAACCAGCAAAAATTTCTTCATACATATCTGCCATTCTTTCAGGAGTTCCCAGCAAGCCTTCGCGATCCGGATTTTCTCCGAGTTGCACTATCAACTCCCTAACGAGTTTTTCAATCTTTCTTTTATTAAATGGAGTTTTTTTCATATTCATTCTTTTCCTTTTGAATCATCTGGCTCCGATTTCCTTATGTAACTGTGGTATAATCCTCACGTCAGGAAACATGGGTTGAACTATATCATAAGTGTCTAGAAGTTTATTAATAGTTGGCTGATCTATGCCATAAGTTGGCTGTATTATGAAGCCCATAATCTCTGAAGGCTTTACTTTCTTTGAAATGTTGTATACCAAATTCTTAAAACTTTCAAGATTTGTAGAATTCGTTACTACTATTTTAATGTAAGTAGTCTTGTTATTTTGGACGGCTAATTCCAAACATCTAAACTCATTTAGTAGCAAATAGTAATATTCATCATCTTTGACAACTTTAGAATCCTCAGTTTTGAATTCAACCTTGCATATATCCATATAAGGTAAAACCCTCCTAAACAGTTCAAAATCAAAACATGATGATTCAATGTATGTTCTCAGGTTTGTATATTTTTTTATGAAATCTGCTAATTGTATTACAGCTTCAATTTGTAATAACGGTTCACCTCCTGTGAAATTTACCTTGTAAGTGAATGGTTGAAGTTCCTTTACAATTAGATCCTTAATCTCATCTATCTGGTAATCAGTTCCACTATCCAGAGGGAGAGCATATTTTGTGTCACACCATCTGCATTTTAAATGACAGCCCGATAGTCTGATAAATAAAGTCTTCTTTCCTACGAACAAGCCTTCTCCTTCAAAGCTAGTAAATATCTCACTAACTCTAACTTTTGTGTTATTTTCAGTTCTTTGCATAAATTGTTTTATCCTCTATACTCGCTTTAGTAAATGCCATCTTCCTATTTATACACGATTCGCATTCGCCACAATGCATTATCTCACGATGAATTTTTTTCCCATTAGAATAACAGCTCCATGATTCAAATATAGTCTCTCCGAGTATTTCGTGACCCAATTTTAATAGCTCGTATTTGTTTATTCCCTCTAAAGATGGGGACCATACAGATATTTTTCTTTTTATTCCGCTCTTGATTTTGTCTTCCTCTCCTAGATTCAAGGTTTTTGTTATTGATTCAATAAATTTTGGTCGGCAATCCGGATAATTAAGATCATCAGTGTGTGCACCAAGGACAATTAAATCGGCGTTTACGCTAAATGCCCAAGCTGATGCGACAGTTATGAATATCGCATTTCTAATTGGCACTACAATACTATAATCGAATTTAGAGGGAATTGATAATTTATTATTAGTTAGAACGTTTGAATTACCATATAATTCTTTCATAAAATTTATGTCTACTATACGATATTCATCTGAATTCAAAGCTTTGGCAAGCTTTTTCGATTGTACTATCTCCCGTTTAGCTCTTTGACCGTAAGAAAAGGTAATAATCTTTATTGCATATTTCTTGTAGTTCTTAACGTAAGCCGTTGCACAAAGTGAATCCAGTCCACCACTCATTATACATATCGCAATCTTTTCATCTTTCAATTAAGGCATAGATACCTCCAACACCATACGATAGCGCGACAAATATTCTAGAAAGTGCCAAGACATGTTGTTGAACTAGAATGGAATTCAGGATCACGTCAACGAAAAATAAAACTGCGATCATGGAGAGAGCAATTATTCCAACAACAAATTGTTCCTTATTATCATACTTACTATATGACCTAATCAATAGGTAAGTGGAAATGTTACCGGTACCGATTCCTAAAAGTATTAGGTACTGTGAAAATGAATGAAATACAGGTATGGCCAAAAAAGGTCCTGCCCAGCTTAATCCATTAACTATTTTTGCATGAAGTGGCCATTTTATGCTATTTTTCATTCTGCTTCTTATGGAATGAAACAGATTCTTCATTTTCGTAAATGTTATTCCCAAAATCAAAGCAAATATCATTACCCACGAAATTAGTTGATAATAAATTGGAATATGATGAATTGACAAGAATTCGTTTACTATTGTTCCTATTAGAACTGCTATTGCAATACTAATAAAAAAAAAACCAAAAGCTCTAGATTCGATCCTTGGATTCCTATGCAATAATCTATAAACTTTACTTGTTTAATTTAAAGCATTTAGAAAACTTGAATCAACAGATAAAGCTGAAATATCAAATGCACATGAATAGTTAAAACTATATCCTAAGATTTATTTTCATTAATGCACTATCGTTGCTTTGATCCACATTTAGGACAGAACTTTGATCCTGCTTTTAGAAGTCGATTACAATTGTAACAGGTGGTCGATGCTGCAACCTGTGAAGGCTCTTTAAACATATCAGTAACTGCTCCACTAGGTTTGAATGATTCGTCAGTATCTGGAAGGAAATCAGACTTATTTGTTTGATTGTCGACATCATTAATATACATCATCAATCGAGGTACGGTTTTGTTCTTCTCAGGAACATTAACTTGATCGCCTAACCACAGTGCAAATTTTTTTAACGTCATTTCGGGAGTTGAAAAGGTTAGGGAATGTGTGGACATATACTCTTCAGTAGCTGCTCTCCCATTGAAGATCTCCATAATAAATTTAAAACAGAACAAGGTTTTAATTATTGCGAATTTCCACACTTTGGGCAGAATTTAGCGGCAAGGGGAATGGAAGATTTACAATTGACACAAATCTTTTTTGAATTGTGGTTCTTATCTTCGGGTCTAATCGTTATGTCGACAGGTTTGAATTTTGGTTCGGTCAGTTGATCAGGTTCTGGTAATAGATATTGATCATTTTCTGATGACTTGCTTCCAATACTACCACCACTGTCTACGAATGCATTGACTCCAAATCCAGAACTAGATGGGGGTTGTGCAATTCCGCCAGTTGGATTTTTTACTGATGATCCTTTATCTGTTGCAGTTTTCATTTCCAATATTACTCTAATTGCTAGAAAATTTAATGCAGAGAGAGAAATCATAAATTTTGCAAGTTTTCCGAAAAATTCTTTATCACCAATTTTTCCTTTTTTGTAAAGTTGAGTATCATCAATAAACGATTCATAATCGTTTTGGGTCTCGTTTACTAATTGTTTTAGTTTTTCGCTCAAACCTCCTAGCGTATCGACGCCAAATGACATGATTATTGAATTAGCTATGCAGTTTAATAAAAGTTTGAATAAACCAAAAAGGAACTAAATATACTTAATTTGGAAACATGTCTTACTTTCTTTTTGATTAATTCAAATAGCCCCTGATTATAATACTTTGTTTAACAAGGATTCAAATTAACGGAGGGGTGGTCTAGACTGGTTATGATACCTGCCTTACACGCAGGTGGTCATGGGTTCGAATCCCATCCCCTCCATATTGATAATGTATAAATTATGACGATAATCCAATTTGGTAAAATTTGTTGGAATATGATAAGTAATAACGGGCTTTACAGATTTCCTATGCAAGATTTATTTCTGCAAACTCAAGTAACTTTGAAGCTGAGTGCGATCTCAAATAGTATAATTACATGATTAAAGGAAATTAAATACTGCAGGGAATCAATTGGATAACTAATGAGACTAATTCGTAGTAAACTGATGTATAGGTGTCATATCAGTTATTATAATAGCAGTCGCTTCCTACGGATTATTTTTTTTCTTTCAAAGAGTCAATGAAACGAGTGTCAGAGAAAGCATATTCGAACACGATTTGGATCATCAGATAAAATCTACAAATTCAATTTCTCAGCATATTGGCTCCGATCTTCGGCTAGTTACCTCTATGCTTAAGGATTTGGGTGATTCGAAATCCTTGCAAAATGAGACTTATCAAGGGATAAAGTTAGCAAGTTACTTGAAAAAAAATTTAACCATGGATATTATAAGAGAAATACTGAAAAATTAGTCAGACTTGCAGAGGACATACTCGACGTTACTAGAATAGAGAGCAATTCTTTAAAATTAATGAGTGAACGAATTAATCATACGTCAGCGTACATGGTAAATTCATGTGGATGAGGGCGAACAGCTAGTTCCATGTGTTGTTTTGCAGCATCTTCAATTATACGTTCAATAACATGTTTACCAAATACTGGTTTCAAGAAATCTGAGTCGGATTTTAGTTCCTCGATTGATTCTCTTAAACTTGCCGGTAACTGTCTTATTTTATGTTTTTCTCTTTCAGCGTCAGTCATCTTGAATATATCTGCGTCAACATGATCTTCTATCTTGGGATCATTTGTTTCAATTCTCTTTTTTATTCCACTAAGACCAGCAGCAACAATTGCAGAAAAAGCTAGATATGGATTACATGAAGGGTCCGGTGCTCTAAATTCTATTCTTTTCAAATACGCAAATTTTTCTCCCTTATAATGGGCGGGAATTCTAATTATTGCCGATCTATTACCCGTACTCCAAGCAATATAAACGGGCGCTTCATATCCCGGGATTAATCTTCTATATGAATTTGTAGTGGGAGCAACGATGGCTGCCAGAGCCTTCGCGTGATCCAATATTCCACCAATAAAGTATCTTGCAGTTTGAGATAGCTCGGCATATTTATCATTTGGATCATAAAATAGATTTTTTCCGTTATTCCAGAGACTTACATTGACGTGCATTCCAGAACCGTTATCCAATGCAATTGGCTTGGGCATCATTGTTGCTATCATATTATGCTTCTTTGCAATATTTTTGACAATATACTTGTAACTCTGAACTGAATCTGCAGTATTAACAAGTCTATCGTAACGAATATCTATCTCACATTGTCCTGCAGTTGCTACCTCATGATGATGAGCATCACAAATTATCCCGAAATCAGTACTAAGTACATCAACACATTCGTGGCGATAGTCCATGAGAGTATCTCCAGGCGGACTCGGAAGATATCCTTCCCTCAACCTGAGAGTATAACCAACATTTTCTGTTGACCATGGTGCTTCGCGAGAAGTTATTTCATAGCTCTGGCTATGAAATGACGTCAATGTATTTACTTGGAGTTTATCAAAAACAAAGAATTCGACCTCTGGTCCCCAGTACGAGATATCATAACCGTTTTCTTTAACGTATTTTTCGGCGTTCTTAGCAATTCCACGTGGATCGGCTAGGTAGGATGCTCTCTTTTCACCGCCCGATAAAATGTCACATATGAGTCTAGCTGTAGGATACTTTTCTATCCAAGGGATAAATGCATATGTAGAAGGATCAGGTTTTATGATTAAATCGGATTCATGAATCTCTGTGAAGCCTTTTATTGAGGAACCGTCAAGTTTTGGTAACCCGTCCTTAAAATCATCCTTTCTTAACATATTAGCTGCCACTGTAGTATGATGAAATCTTCCGAATAATCCAGTAAACTGTAAATCAAGAAATTTTATTCCGTCTTCCTCGATTTTAAGTAGAACATCATCGCTTGTGTACCTCAAGGGTTCAACTTTTCCATTAACAATTTTATAAGGCAATCAGAACCGATTATATTATTCTCATAATTAAGTTTTAAACTGAGATAGTAAATGTGCTTTCATTTGTAGAGTTTGGGAACTTCTTTTTACATTCTAAAA
>VBPR01000167.1 GCA_005877345.1 Nitrososphaerota archaeon | reverse complement strand
TTTTTCTCTCGTTGTTCTCAGGATTGACATATTATACTCGAATATTCGTTTCGAATACTCTTGTAGGACATCCATCATTGGTTGTGATGTTTTGTCTGTATAGAATCCAGGGCAATCACCAGTTAATTGGAATGAAGCATGCACAACAGGTTTTCCATTATTGGATTCCATCCATGAAGAAAAGGGATAAAGCCAGCAAACGCCTGGCTTGTCGGGATGTAGTACGCAACTGCCGCATTCATTTAAGAATCTGCATGGTAAAGGCTTACCATCTTGATCTTCCGTTTCATTTTCCTTCCTCTTTAGTGATATCATACTGATAGTTGTAATCACGTTATTCATAGTCGATGGTTCATTCCAACTAGAGATTGTGGTTTCCTTTTTGATAAATTCGGATTCTGAATCATAACCCATTTTGGTTGAAATTAACGATATGTCGTCTTTAGTCAGTGGTAATCTTCCCTGTCTCTCACAGCAATTATGACAATCGGGCCATAAGCATTTCCAAAGAACATAAGTTTCATCTTTTGCAAGATAGGGAATATGAAATACTACACCATTTACAACTATTTGGGAATCAGAAACGTCATCACGTTTTCCAAGATGAAGATCATATATTGACTGCTCTATTTTCCAATTGTTGGCCAAGTTATCTAACGACTGTTTTATTTCTAATTCTTTCAAAACCAAATATGATTATGTCGGAACCCAAGTTTAAATGTGCCTAAGAAACAAGTCTCATTTGAACTGTGCAACATGCATAACTTTCAAGATGCTAGTGACCCAAAACAGGAATCAAGTAACAAAGGCAAGCACGCATCATCAACACAAAATAGGAGAATGGTGTGGGAGAACATCATATGGCCACTAATATTGGATGTAAATCGTTCCTATTTCACCTTAAAAGAGTATCATTCTAAAAGAGATAATTTCTGTAAAAATAAGAAAATACAATCGTCTAAAGTCGCAGGTGGATTTGTGTCGCTTTTGGTTAAGGGGATTCTAATAAGACAAAAAAGTATCTATTCTATACATTATAGACTCATACCCTATATGCGAAAGAGGGCTGGTCTAGAATATGGCCAGGCAATAAGAGAAGCAAGTACAAAACGTTAAGAGAATTTATTTCAAGCCTTAAATTTTAACCCATAGGTCATGACATAATTTAACTTAAAAATCCGTCATCTATATTTTGTGGTCTGTAACTTTCCATTATCAGCTGTTACGAATATTTTTTTAAAATTTAGATTGTCCTTATCTGGGGTAACGAATATTGAACTAAATGGTCCGATAGAATTGAAAACTTGCTTTTTCTCCTTATCATCATCGAAGACTACTGTTACATTATGAATTTCTCGCGGGTTGTTATTATTTATTTTTATATTTACGGTACTAATAGCTTCCCCTGTTTCCATTATCTCGACAGATAGTCCCGCTCTTGGAATAAACACTAGCAATACCACAATAGCGACAATTGCAAAACCACCGTAGATAGCATATCGAGCTATTCTTATCCAATCCCTTGACTTCTTGTCTTTGCGATGATAATACCAATCATCGTCCCATCCTCCCAATTTTAATTCAATTATGTATTAGGCAAAATTATTATAAACATTTTATTGTTGAAGAGGTAAAAATTAGGTAAAAATCCATTTTCTATGAGGATTGCTTTGCTATTTGTTGAACTTTCTGTACAATGCAATTATGTTATCGCAGTTCTTGCACTTGTATTCTCCTTTTTCTACTAGTACTACTCCTTGCCCCAGTTCTTCATTTGGAGTCTCATATTTTATAATTGGAGAACCATCAAAATCCTTTCCACAAACATTACAATAATATTTCAAAAACCTATCTTCGCTCAATCTTCCCACATTAGCCAGAAATATTTGCGGAATTCCCAGATTGGCTTTGATTTCTTCATCTTCCGTAATTCTTGCTAAGGCGTACCCCCCTGAACCTAACAGCTTCTTTTCCTCTAAATCTTCATTTTCACTCATATATCGTATGTAGATAAATCCATAATTTTAACAGTTCATCAAGTATGATTTGATTTATCCGTATTTACATCTCAGTAAAGTTAATGAAAATTAATGTGGTTCTAAACACCCATGATTTCAAAATTTGACTCAAATATATTGACAGACAGAGTTGAGTTCAAGTTATATGGTGCCGAGATACACTTGAATCACCTACAAGAAATCCAGTTAAATTACTCAAACATGGAAAAGGACAACCCAGTAGTTCAGGCGGAATTGGAAATAGATTGCTTTCTTGCTCAAATTTTGGGAGCAGTGGATTGCCTGTTGATACTAATCAACACAAGATTAGAATTGGGAATTGCGATAGGAAAGGTCGACCAAGCTACAATTCAGAGCGCCCTCAATGCCAGAACAAAAAATATTAGCCTGTTAACAGAGCTAAGTCAAGCCTCAGAACACAACGGATGGCTTTGGATATTAAAGGAATTTAGAAATCAAACGATGCAGAGCCCGTCCGAAGAAGCGCAAGCTCTTCTATTCGATGACAGGACAACATCGATAAGATCAAAAGATCCGAAGGAACTGATCAACAAGAATTTAATATCATATTTTCAGCAAAGTCTTAATCGTGTTAGCGAGTTGGTTAATACTATCAGAATGAAAGAGCCTCTCCTAAGTAGATATTGATAAATATCCGTTTGAAAGTTTCTACTTGTAGCTCGAGAATTAGCCCGGTCGAATCTACACGATTGTGTGAATGCCGAATCTAGCGGTCAAACTCCACAGGAGGGCTATGGATTTCAGGCTCTGGATCGTCATGAAAAGATACCTGAGGACAGCAGTTCGAATCTGCTCCGGGCTACGATTTTAAATCTAAATTTGAGGCCCAAATTTAGCCAAGTATCTAGCCTCTTCTCCGAACCTCTTGAAATTTTCGATAAACAAATGTGCTAATCTTTTCGCCGCAACAACGTATTGGTCCCTATTAGACCAAGAAGAACTTGGATCTAAAATTTTTGATGGGATTTGAGGACATGACTGAGGAATTTCTAAATTAAAGATATTATCATGTTTGTAATGTACCCTTTCCAGATCTCCATTTATTGATGCCGATACCATCGCTCTTGTATATATTAGATCTACTCTCCTGCCTATTCCATATGGACCGCCAGTCCAACCAGTATTAATAAGATATACACTCGTGTTATGTTTTGAAATTTTATCTGCAAGCATTCTTGCATAATCAATAGGATGTAATGGCATAAATGGCGCTCCGAAACATTGAGAAAATGTCTCCTTTGGTTCCGTAATTCCTCTTTCTGTACCTGCTAGCTTACTTGTATATCCAGATATAAAATGATACATTGCACCTTCCCTCGAGAGTTTCGCTACTGGTGGCACTACACCAAATGCATCTGCAGTAAGAAATATTATAACCTTAGGATGAGTAGCCATTGAGGGTATTACTGCGCCAGGGATAAACTCCAAAGGGTAGGCTACTCGAGTGTTCTCGGTTAGGAAGCTGTCGTCAAAAATTGGTTCTCGTGTTTGTTCATCAACAATTACGTTCTCCATCACAGAACCAAACTTTATTGCATTCCAAATTTGCGGTTCATCTTTCTTCCTAAGATTAATACACTTGGCGTAACATCCACCTTCGAAATTAAAAATTCCTTTATCAGACCATCCATGTTCATCATCTCCTATTAAGTTCCTTTCTGGGTCCGCGGATAATGTAGTTTTTCCTGTCCCTGATAACCCGAAAAATAATGCGGTTTCCCCATTCTTTCCCATATTGGCAGAACAATGCATCGGGAATACTCCCCTCTGTGGAAGTAGATAATTCATCACAGAGAACATTGACTTTTTTATCTCCCCGGCATACGATGTGTAACCTATTAAAATCATTTTTTTGGAGAAATTAATGATTATGAATGTTCCGCTTTTGGTACCGTCAATCTCAGGGAGAGCGGCAAAATCATTAACAAAGAACAGAGTAAATTCAGGTTTATGATTATTGAGTTCTTTAGGTGTCGGCCGTATAAATATTTGTGACGCAAAAATGTTGTGCCATGCACTGTCGGTAAAAACCCTAATTGGCAGGCGATTGTCAGGATCAGCGCCAACAAATCCGTCAAATATAAAAAAGTCCTTCCCGGATACGTGCTGTTTCATTCTTTCAAAAATTTTGTCAAACTTTTCTGTAGATATGGGATGATTCACTTTACCCCAGTCGACGAGGCTATGCGTTATTTCGTCATCAACTATGAATTTATCGTCGGGAGAGCGCCCTGTAAATTTACCGGTCTTAACAGACAACGCGCCAGAATTTGATAATAGTCCTTCATTTCTCTGAATTGCTATTTCGATCAGGGTCGCTATTGGTAAGTTTCTCTCAATTTTTCCAAAATTGATATTCATCTTCTCAAGTTGTAAAAGATAGCTCGTAGTATGACCATCTTCCTCCTCATTCATTGATACGATGTAAGGTCCACAATGGATATTTAATTTATTTCATGTTACAAAATCAATGTAGACAATAAGGGGATTAAAAAATTAAAACAATAAAGTGATTGGTGCTGATCATATAGGATGACCTTGCACCAACCAAGAATGTTGTTACATCTATCTCCTGAAATAGACGATATCTAATATCAATTGCTTATAGATTTTAAACTTTTATTAAAATAGCTCTTACGAATCAAAGTAGTTTTCTTTATTAATCTGTTAGCACTACTAAGTTTAAATGAGTAGCCAAGAAAGCAATAGTATTAGGGAAGTTGTACGGGAATTTACGGAAGCCGATAACGCAATCAAAACGGTCTTTCCAAAGGTAGATCCAATCCTGGTTGTTAGACTAATTTTTGACGAAAAAGCAAAAAAAGAGAATATCTATACCCTAGAAATGATCCTTAAACCTGAGCAGGATACCGAACAAATTAGAGAGAGAGTAATTAGTGTCACGGGCATGGCACCAAGTTTTTATCTTCAAGGAACAAAAATGGTAGTGAGTCATAGTCTAAATCTCAACTTATTAAAGCGAATTAATGATTTGGATTTTGTGGTTAACATCAAAGGAAGTCCATACAGTGCAGGTGGTTCTTCGGACTTTTAACGAGCGAATGTTACTATATAATAATAAAAGAGAATCTATGAATTCAATATAATGGTAGGTAAAAATTTTTCAATCTTGAATAAACCTATCAACAACATGAAAATATTAAACGTTAAGATTAGAAATCGATTGGTACAATCCGCTGAGATGGAGTATATGTCAACAAATAATGCAGTCGTCTGGCGATAAATAGACGATATTGACTTTTAATGTAAAGACAATTATTTATTTCTAGAAATACTACCTAAAATTGTCTTCAATGTATTTATCACAATGTCGTTCGATTGAGGCAACATTCATCCATTCCATATCGTTTTTGGAGTATCGGGATAATAAGCTTGCAACTATCTCTTTAGAAATTACTAAATTAAGTGTAAATTTAATTTATCTCATGTTAAAATGGGTCATATTAAACTTTTATTGAGATCAGATCTAATCGATAGAACCAAAACGCATTTGATAAACGATTCACTAATTCAATTTAAAACACTTATTGCGGAGTACCCATGCGTTATACTTTCTAGAATAGTAGGATAGCCCGCTATCCTCCTGATTAATATTATAAAAGTTATATTTTTCCTGTGTTTCGAATGAGCGTAGGAGCTTAACTAGGGTTCTCTCTTCAACCAAATATTTTATGATTCGTTCTACTTCTCTCTCCACCAATTTTCCGCACCTATTGCAATTTATAAATCTGTTATTACTTATATATGGTAACCAACATTTTTAATATAAAATTCCACGTACGTTTTTAAAGTAAAATTAAGCAAACAAAAAGGTGAATAAAAAGACTCTTCTCATTTGACAAATGTATTTAAATTGCATCAACCAAATAATACGCTTTGTGTTTCGTTTTTATCAATATTAATGGAATTTTAAAACAATAGGTATAAATTAACTTTTTAAAGTACAAATTTATGTGAACTCTTTTATAGAGACTTTTGCAATCCGTAAGTTAGCTGATATTAAACTTTTTCAATTATATGTCCTAATTCCAATCTGTTTTTTACTTGTTTTTAGCGTTATTTCTGTAAATTCTTATGCACAAACTACAGATTCCGATGATACTTTATTGTCCAAATTATTCGATAGAGTTAAGGGATCTGTAGTACAGATTACTGTGTCTAACAAAGACCCCCTGTCTTCTGCACTTGGCTCAGGTTTTGTTTTTGACAAATCTGGTCATATTATCACAAATGATCATGTGGTTCGAAATAGATCGTATAACGAAACTGAAACTAATAGTACCAATAATGTTACTGTGACATTTTTGGATGAAAAATCTTATAAGGCAAAAATTATTGGTAGCGACCCTTTTTCTGATCTAGCAGTTTTACAAATTGAGAACTTAACAAATCAAACATTAATGCCAGTGCCCCTTAGCAATTCTTCTAATGTAAAAATTGGAGAACATGTAATTGCAATAGGCAACCCATTTGGTCTTTCTGGTTCTATGACTGAGGGCATAATAAGTGGTTTGGGAAGAGTCATTCCATCGCAAAATCCCGGTAGTCCTGAAGGTCCAGAATTACCGCCTGATCAACAAAATGCAGTAGTCCCTCAGACCTCATTTTCGATACCAGAGATAATTCAGACTGATGCAGCAATAAATCCTGGAAATTCTGGAGGTCCTTTACTTAATTTGAATGGGCAGGTGATTGGGATAAATAGTGCTATTTTTTCATTAACAGGAGAATATTCAGGTGTTGGGTTTGCTATACCGTCAAGTACTATTCAAAGAGTAGTACCAATCTTGATATCAGAACATTCCTTCAAGCATCCGTGGATTGGAATTTCTGGAATAGACGTTAATGAGCAAATTGCCTCGGCCATGAATTTAAACACAACAAAAGGTTTTCTTGTAATAGAGACTAGTCCAGGAGGGCCTGCATCCAAGGCTGGAGTTCAAGGCGGAGATAAATTGGTAGATGTAGGCGGCAGGAAAACAAAATTGGGTGGGGATGTTATTATAAAAATTGATAATCAAAGTGTTTCCAAAATTGACGATGTATTAGTATATCTGGAACAACATAAAAAGGTTGGACAAAGTGTTAAACTGACTGTTTTACGAGATGGTAAACTACAAATGGTAAATGTTCCCTTGGCTGAAAGGCCATTACGGCTCAATGTAGAACCGTTGTGGTTGGGTATTGATGGTGTTGACATGAGTTCCGATATTGCTACAAAATTGAATACTAATCAGAGCACTGGAATCCTAGTAGTTGGAGTCATTTCAGACGGGCCAGCAGACAAGGCCGGAATGAAAGGTGGTTATAGGATAACAGATATCAATGGAACGGAAATAGCCGACAAGGTACCCATTGAAAACTTGAAAGATCTATCAACCTATATTATAAATAATAAAAGAGAAGGCGACAAGATGAGTATTGGCATTCTTAGAGATGGTAAGGCGCAGGAAATTGAGGTTACTCTGGAAGCAAGGCCAAAGGTTTTAAAACAGTAGTTGATGAGATAAATAAAAGTAATAAAAAAATAGACATCAATTTGAACTGCTAAATTCCTTATATCCCTCCTTAAACTCTCCATTTATTTTCTGCAAAAGATCAATGAATTTTTTATCCTTGGATAGAATTTCTTTCATTTGACTTTCTATTTCATAATATGCTACATCCGGGTCACCGGTAGTTGATTTTGGTGTAAGAGAGAGAATATTTGATTCTGAATACATTATCATAATCCTAAATGCCAATAATTTAGCATTTAACTTCAGTTCAAACATTAAATCATTCATCAATTTTTTTTTATGTTCCTCATTAGAGTTCTGTGTATCTTCCAACCAGTTAAGGGTTATTCTGCAGCATTGTTTGAGATATTGTGTTACCATGGAATAAAATCTAGCAGTACTGGATTCAATTGTATCTTCTTCAAAATATTGATACAAGAGAGTCAAAAGAATCGGATCATCGCTATATTTTTTTAAAAGATAAGGAGGATAACTTACGGTCTCAGACATCAGATAAAATAGCCCCGTACTAGTCAGTTGGTATTTTCTCATTCCTCTGAGTATTAATCCCTTTTTTTCAACAAGTAATTTGGAGCTTATCAATTTTGAGATAGATGATGTGTCACCAAGTTGGGTTTTGTCTCTAAGTTTAAAATATGATCCGATTTGTGAAGAAAGGTCAACGTTGTTTATTACCCTAAGTAAAATCGATCTTTCATCTGTTCCTATTTCCTTTTTTTTGTAATCATATACTATTGCGAAATAATTAGAGTAGTCCATTTTTATTCTTGGAGTGATGAATGAATATTATTAATTCAATTTAAATTGTTCTTTGTAATATGTAGTATACATAAAAACTGCCCATTTTTTATATATTCGCAGCTCCCAGATTAGTTATTGTTCATTTTAGGATTATTATTGTTATTTGAATAATACTACATTTAAAAAGCACTATATAGTGTAAGTCGTAAGGGGCCATCGTCTAGCTTGGTCAAGGATACCATCTCAGTTGAATTGATATCAATTCATTTCAATTCATTTCATTGAGGTATTGGCCTGGGGCGCTGGCGGTCGAGGGTTCAAATCCCTCTGGCCCCACGTAAATTTTTACTTTTTACTTAGTCCGATATCCAAATGGTATAATAGGATAAATTTGTAACCTGCGTTGTTTCGCATAAAAATTTTGATGATATAGCAAGTCCATATTATTTATTTAAACATTGAATTCGGTCTGAATTGACCAGAATGTATAATGAAAGAAGAATAAAAAAAATTTTGGACTTTGGATTTTCTACTGGAACTGTGATAGAGAAACGTTGTAATCTTTTTGTGCAGAAAGGGAGAAAGATAACAATTGGGCCACCCTTTACTTAATTAGATCATTGCAATATGAAAAAGAAAGGGCTATAGATTCCGTGGGCATAGTATCGTTCCGTTGATGACTTGATAGATTATGTTCTGTAATAAAGCTCTTTGAATTCATCTAGTTTATCTTTCTTCCCTCTTCTATTCTGAACAATAAGCCACTGTTGAGTATAACGTGTAGTAACGTCCTCTATACTGTTGGCGGAAAATGCTAACACATACTCATACTTCTTTCCCCAATTTTGCTCATAATAGTAAGGATGGTCAAAAGAAATTGGATAGTCCAAAGTTGAATCAATATGTACCCATTTCTTATTTACCAGAGATTCGTTCCAGCAATGGTCAAGATAATCATGTACTAATCTAGTTTGAATAGATAACGAATTTACAATAGCGCCAAAGAGCATGGACCATTCACTACACCTACCTATTCTTGTTTCTGCAATCCTAAGTATTTTGTCGTATCGTGGAAATATTTGGGTTGAACCACAGACATCACACATGTGAATCTCTGTTTTCCGAAATGTTGCTGAATTATCATCAAGTTGAACCCTCATTGGTCTATTACACAATGTACATTGTACTTCTTTCGGCATCCACTTCATAAAGTCATATTTGAACCAATGTAAGAGCGGCTTCAAAGATTGGCCATTGTGAGTTAAATTTAATACCTTTTCTGGTACTAATTGTTTGACAGAGCCCAAAATTGACTGGTCATTATATTGCTCTGAAATTCTTTTGTATAACCTAAAGGTGTTGGCTTGTGATGAGAATTGATTCAAGTTACTAATATTAGATTTAGATACTCGCCCAAATTTATACTGCTGGATGATGTTTTAGAAACGCCCTGTTATAATATGTTATCCATGTTAGGACCAAACACATTGTTTATTTCTATTCCTCCTATACCAAAAAGCTCATTATCTTTTGATCGACAGCAGAAACAACTGAATTCACCTTTGACGGCATTCCGGTAACAATGGGGATAAAGTGGTTCATGTTCCGTTTGGGAAATACTTATGACATCTTATCTTCGAAGATAATGTATTTATAGTAAGCAATTCTAACCAGAAACATAATTCAACTGGGACTACTCAGAGGTGATGAACAAGAACAACCAATAGTCCCAGTTGGTGTTTAGGTATATTATAATTGTATAACAAAATACATATACTTTTTTTCTATAAGATTGTTATTTATCACTAAATGAGCTGAATTATCATCAAGTTGAACTCTCATTGTTCAAAAAAAACCATTAGGGTGGTTGAAATAGCGAACTGTTAAGGAAACTATGTTTCTCTTCGCCTTTCAAGTACAAGAGGACGTCATATGAAAAGCTCACAATTATCGAGGTTCGGATCAAGCTTTTGTGCTTCCCTTACTATTCTGCTTATAAAGGTAAATAGAGTAGGAATCAGTCTACTTTATATTTACAATATTGCATATTATTAATGATCTATTAATGGCGCTTGTGAGAATGGGATTTTTGATAATATTAATTGGTTTTGTCTTAGTTTTCGTACCATCATTTGCAGTAAATTCCTTCTCGCAGTCAAATAGTTCAATGACAAATAGTTCAACGGCGAATGCTTCGAGTTCAGATGAATCGTCATTTGCTTCTCTGAGTAGGTCACTTGCTGAAACTAATCAATCAGAAGAAGAGCCCACACCACCCCCACCTCCCTCAGGATCAGGATCAGATGATCAAGGTGATGGTGGGCCCAATGACTAGAAATATACTTTGTAAATGATAGATAGCAAGATGTTAGGACAATTGATATAGAAAAACAATTCCTATTCTCAATTGATAATACGAATATTGATAACCTGTATAATCGTTTTATAAATTTTATATTTTTGACTTGACTTCCTAGTTTCATGGATATTTTTTATAACGTAAAAGTTAATAATTACAAAGAAAAAATAGACATATGGGAAAATATGAATTACCTCCGTTACCATATAGTTATGATGCATTAGAACCACATATTGACGCAAGGACTATGGAAATTCATCACACTAAGCATCATCAAACTTATACAGATAAGCTTAACGCCGCTCTTGAAAAATGTCCATCCGCTATCCAGGAAAAGGATATTGTAGAGATATTATCCAACCTTGATCAAGTACCGGCGGATCAAAAAAGTGCTATCAACTTTAATGGAGGAGGATTTGATAACCATAGAATATTTTGGCACAATATGAAAGCAAATGGCGGAGGTGAGCCCAGCGGCTCTATTGCAGATGCAATTAATGAATCATTTGGAAGCTTTTCTGCCTTTAAGGAAAAATTCTCTTCTACTACGGTGTTGATTCAAGGTAGTGGATGGGGATGGCTGGCATATAATCCTTCAACCAAGAAAGTGGAATACAAATCAATGCCAAATCAGACAAGTCCACGAACAGAGGGATTGATACCACTCTTAGGATGCGATGTGTGGGAACATGCTTATTATCTCAAGTATCAGAATAAGAGACCTGACTACGTTTCTGCTTGGTGGAATGTTATAAATTGGCAAGATATTTCACAGAGGTTCGATCAAGTCAACAAATAGATAAACATTTTTTTTAATAATTAAGACATAAAGATATCAAGATTAATAACAAGTATCATCCGTTATGAAGGTTATAAATTGAATTTTTGAATTGCTAATCATATGATATATGATTTGATAGCATTAAGCTAGTTCTATAAAGTTAGAACGATTCAAACATTTGGATTAGATTCGCCTTTTTTACCTTTTGTTACTTTTTCAATTGTAAAGTTGTCCTGTACGTTCCCCTTATTATCATAAAAGGTTCCAGTCAGTTTAGAGCTAGGATTACCACTACTAATTCCAATATCCAAAAATCCAAACTTGCCATCAAATTGTTTGGCCATGTAAGGCACCTGTCCTTGCATTGGATAGAAACCTTGTCCACCTGTTCCTACAATCGCAAAAATGGTTCCATCAGTATTAGCGCTATATCCTGTAGTAGAACCTTTTATTACGGTAGGTTTTGAACTCTCATCAGGATTAAATGCTATTGGATATGTTCTCTGATAGTTGTGGTTATGTGCCTGTAATACTAGGTCAACACCATATTTCTCGAAGAGTGGATGATATATGTTTCTCAGGTCTTTTTCAGCATTATGTGTTGTTGGTGATGTATAAAATGGCCCATAGCTGGTCACTACTATCCAATCAATATCTTTATTTTGAGATGATTTTTCCAAATCTTGTTTTACAAAATTGTACTGCTCAGTGCCTGCATTATAAGGAGACTGTGAAGCCATGATAAGAAAATGTACTTTTTTGTAATCATAAGAATAGTATGGTTTGTCCAGTTGAAAGCTTTTGAGATACTGATTCATTTTTGCTGCTCCATCTTGCGTATCATGGAATCCCAAAGTGATCATCATTTTACCTTTGAGAGGTGATGTTATATCAAACCAACAATCAGCAGTACTATGGTATGAAAGGTCTCCCAATGGTAGAACTAGTTCAGGCTTTTTCTTTTCGATACTTGCTACAGTGTTCTGTGTATTTGTTGAACATCCAAAATCACCCGTAGCAGCAAAATTAAAGCTCTCTTCACCCTTATCATTTCCATTACTATTACCATTACCACCATCAAAACCATAACCATCGTAAGACTTGTGATCGGCCCCATTGTTATCGTTGTTATCTTTGTTATCATGGTCTTTAGCTTTGTTATCTTCTTCTTGCTCCACGAGGCGTTGATTATCCTCGCGGTTTAGTACCTTATCTTTTAATTTTTCTATTTTGTTGTTTATGTCTGCCTGTATTTTCTCAATTTTGAAGTTTAGTTCATTGATTCCAAGGTTTTCCTTATCATAGCCATAATTTTGATCTTTGGCTTTGTTGTATTCCTGATGCTCCAAGTCCTGTTGATTATTTTCTTGGTTTATTCCGCCGTTCAATTTGTCTATTTTCTTGTTTAACTCATCTTGTTTTTTCTCAAATTTGAGGTTTAATCCGTTAATTGGATGATTTCCTTCATCTTCGACATTCTTCTGATCTTCGACATTCTTCTGATCTTCGACATTCTTCTGATCTTCGACATTCTTCTGATCTTC
>VBPR01000166.1 GCA_005877345.1 Nitrososphaerota archaeon | reverse complement strand
CGTTGATAATATGAATTGAGATAATCTGTGTTAATTGAATTTTTACCTACGTCTTGTTTATATTTTTCAAGAATTTTTTGAAAAAACCAGGTCACATGAGCAATATGCCAATTTGGCGTACTGCCAAATGGATCAGACTGCATTACCGCATCTTCTATTGAAATTGGTTCAAAGATAAGCGAAGAAGTATTTCTTACATTCAGAAAATCCAAACGCAATTTTTTTACGTTGCTAGTTATAAGTTGAGTCATTATTACTGATAAATGAATCTTATATAATTTAATTTTTATTCAAATTCTAGTATTCAATCGTGGACTTGATTGTTATGTTAATACATCCCATAACCTCCTTTGTATTATTCTTATAGTTTTTCGAATAGCTGTAGTATACAAATCCCGTGAATTTGGATGAATTTGCAGTGCGTGAACCTGACACCATTACGAATGTCATCATTTGACATGATGGCACAATACACAAATGAACTGTATAATTGATTCGAGCATTAAGTTTTACTAATTAGAACGCCTATACGGTTCAACTCAAATTTTGAATTATCCGAAATTACATAAAAAATTAGTAAAAATAGATAAACGAATTTATCACTTTTTAGTTATTTTCTGTAAACCTAAACTTTGCTGAGTTCATTAAGTTGGATAGTTTACTTAGTATCAGCGGTTTCCACGTTTACTGGGGGTATTTTTTCTTCTAGTATAGTAACTACTGCTAGAAAGATCGGTGATGAGTCCTTAATGAAGGTCATTAGGCTCACGCTTGTTAGATAGTTCTCATAACCTTGCAAGAATTTGTTAACATCGTTTTCTAGGTTTTGGCTATCATGATTTTTAAATATTTTTATCGATGTCATATTATATCATGAAAATGGATGTATTAATAAATATATTCGGAATGTTTCAGATAAGTGTAATAAGGTACTTATTTTTAGTCTATAGGATAAAGTATGGCATCCTGTTTTAGTGTGAAGGAAAGAGAGTTTATAAGAGACCTTAAAGAGTGGAACATTGAAAAATTGCACAAGAAATATTCTTCAAGTTATAGACGAGTAGTGAAATACAGGCTTTTACAAAAGAGAAGGTTTTTGACAAATGACCTTTTGATGATAAATTTAGTCCTGGAAAAGTTACGATCCTTGTAGGCAAATTTTATATCAAGGTGTCTTATCATACCACCAGGTGCGGCAATGAATATTAGACTGAAAATCAATGGAAATGAAGGATATTTTTGACATAGTATATTCTCAGTAATAGGAACAAATGAATTAATTCTGCTCATCGATTGTTCCTGGATTAAGTTTTGTCTTGATTCAATATCTATGAAGTTTTGAAAAAAGCGTTTCAAATTTACGATCTAATAATGTTTCTAATATCTATTAAATCCCGCAAGATTGAACTCGCAGTTTCCATTCCACCAGCTCCTTTGCCAATAATTGTTTGTTGGCCTGAATGTTGACATGTAAATGTAATCGCGTTGAGAGTACCATCTACACAAATTGGATCCTTTTTAGAGACTGGCTTTGGTGCGACGACTAGTTTTTTTCCATCACAACTTGCAATTAACTTTATGGCATTTCCCTTTTTTCGTTCATTGACAACCTGGATGGCTTGTACATCTCTAATTCCCGTTCTCTGAACATCACTCATTGTTGATTTCATGTTCATTACCAAGTTTGATGCAATTACTAATTTTGCGACAGCATCATAACCATCAATATCTAGTGTTGGATCTTTTTCTGCATACCCTTTTTCCGAGGCGTCTTTGAGGGCTTGGGAAAAATTCAACCCCTCATACATTTTGCTCAGGATATAATTTGTTGTTCCATTAAGGATGCCTTCTAAATTTAGGATTCTGTCTCCTTTCAAACATCTCTTCGCAAATTCTAGTATTGGTGTCCCCCCTCCAACAGTCCCACTAAATTTAAATTCAATTCTATTGTATTCTGCCAATTCCATCAACGAAGGAAATTCCAATGCAAGAGGTCCCTTGTTTACTGTTATTACGTTTTTACCTGACTTCATGGCTGTGATGATGTGGGATTTTCCTGGCTCACCATCTGTGATGTTGGTTGGAGTCAGTTCAATAACTACTTCTGCATCCATATTTTCTATAACATCTAATATTCCAGATGAACCTGTAATGGATCCATACTGCACAACCGATTTCTTTTTCTTTTTGACACTTAGCAATCTGTCGAGATCCAAACCTTGATTGCAAGTTATTACTCCTCCATTATCAGCGCATGCAACTACTTTGGGCTTTATACCATACTCACTATATAGATCAGTAGAGTGCGATAATAACAATTTAACAAAGCTCTGGCCAACCACCCCAAATCCTAGCAATATTAGTCTCAATTACTGTAGTATCTAAAATATCCGGTTAAATAAGTTTGAATTTCTCTAATAACCTATTTTTTGATTTGTCTATTTTCATCATGTTCTCAAGTTTTTAAGATATTCGAATGTATACAGTAAATGAGTGATGCATAAAATGCACATTTTTTGACATTCACAATTTAATACATTTTTTGCAAAAATTGTCATGAATTTCCGAAGTATCGTGATAATAAAAATAAAATGTTTGGAGATCAAGAGAATTGTCTAGGGGATTTGCAGTTTTCATATTCTGGTTAATCGGATTTGGAATTGGCTTTGTAGGTTATCTTTTACTACCTGGAATCGCAGAATGGTTTGCCACATCAACTCCAAAATTTGTCAATCAAGCAGTAATAGGTGCACTGATAGCAGGGATGATTGGATCTGCAGTAACCACATTCACCGTAGTGATGTGGGCAAATAGAACAAGTTAATGTCCTCCTAAAAAATATATTTCTGAGTGTACTAGACCAAGAGCATTTTGTCAATGAAATTTTCATTATCTCTAATTTTTACGGAAAAAATAATTTGAAAAGAATTAAAAATGTCTGAACGTCTTTAATCTGTATATGTACAACGGAGAATTGGAAGTACAGGCTAAAAGAAAGGCCTTGGCCGTTTTACACGATGAAATGACTCATATTCTTAATGCAGCAAGAGATCTATCATCACTTACTGATTCGATAATAAAGGGAACCAGCAAGGAAAATGAATTATCCCTTGTTAGAATGAAAAATGCTGGTGAAGAAGTAGAGAACCTTAGAAGAAAGATGACTAGAGAAATTTCAGATACTGGAAGCCTCATGGTCTATAGGGAGGATGTTCTCAGAACTGCCTACATAATTGATGATATAGCTGGATATATCACCGGAATAGCATTTAGACTCGCAAATATTAAAATAACCACGTTAAAAAAAGGCAAATTTGATGAGGATATCAGTGGACTAATAAATATGGTTGTAGAGGCCATTTTTAAGCTTAATGAAATGGCTAGGGCGCTAAGTATAAACCCTTCAAGCACTATTGAACTTGCACATGAGGTACAAAACATTGAGAGAAAAGTCGACAACTCTTACAGAAAAGTTGTGATTAAAGCTCTGAATGAAATTCCGAATACAAAAGATCTTCTTCTGGTCAAGGACGCAGTAGAGGGAATAGAGGGAATGGCAGATAAATGTCAGGCTGCATCAGACTCCCTCACTATACTTGCTCTGAGTATGTAATGGGTCCTTTTTCTGGTACGCTCGTAGAGAGCAGAATTATAATATGGGATATTGATGATTCAAGGTCAATTTTTTCTCTTGGTTATTACGGGAAACCTCTTGGGATCTACAAACCAAAGGGGATTAATTTTGAAACCCCTCTCATTCTCGATTTAATTGAAGGATGCTATTTGGTTGAATCAAAATTACTTACCTTAAGAAATGTCAATGGAGAGAGAATAATTTTAAAGGAGATGAAAGAAATTTGCAGAAAACAATATGTGCATTTTGATATAAAGTATCTTGTATTCAAAAAGTTAAGAGATGTAGGATATATTGTCTCTCCTGGTATCAAGTTTGGCTGTGATTTTGCTGTATATGAGCAAGGTCCTGGAATTGACCATGCACCATATCTGGTGCAGGTCGTAGACAATCAGCAAGATATCACAGCTACTGGAATAGTTTTGGCTGGAAGATTGGCAACTACTGTTAAGAAGCAATTTATATTAGCAATCACATCTGTGAAACCTCGGAGAGTTTATTTTCTTAGTTTCGATTGGTGGAGAGCATGAATGACTTTACCTATCATATCAAACAGTTACTTTTCACTTTTCATATACAAAAATGAAAGATCATTCTTACATGATTTAAGTCGTTAAGCTTATTGTTCTTATAAAAGTCTGAAAAATCAATTCTAATCAAGAATCCCGATTAGTTTCTTTGAATAATTTGGATCACGGTTATTTCTTTATTTTTTATCTTGATACAGCCACGATTAGTAATAAGCCGAGGATTAGAACCAATATCATTATTATAGTAGTCTTCACGCTCCAAGTTCAAGGAACCTAAGGGGATTGTCTCGACAGTTAACCCACTCTTTTTCATTTGTGACGCAAAAATTTCATTCAGGCTTGAATTCTTGGTAGTTTCAGATTCACCCTCATCTTCATAGATATTAACAGAATCTATCGCAGTGCTTGCTTCATCATTCATATATTTTGTAATTTTGCACTGATAAATAAATTGTATGAAAATCATTGATTGCTACTGGTTTTCAAAATTTTTCATATTTCAAATCATAATGTGTCGAGGCTCGCTATATTTAATAGTGCATTAAATATGCAATCAAGTTATACCAATCAGGATGGACTCACAGTTGGATAAAGATTTTAAATTTGCCAATAAGGTTGTATTAGTCACGGGTAGTGGAACTGGAATAGGCCAAGCTATTGCAAAGAAATTTGCTGAAAATGGTGCAAGTATTATTTTACTTGGAAGAAGAAAAGAACCATTAGAAGAAACGCAATCTGAATTAGAAAACATAGTCATTAGTGCAGGAAGCCGAGGAAAAATTAGGATATTTCCTGGCGTTGATATTTCAGATGAAACATCAATAACGAAAATGTTCAGTACAATTTCAAAAGAAATAGGACCTATAGACATTCTTGTTAATAATGCTGGAGTTTCAGGCCCTGTGAAACTTTTTACCAACTCTAATTTTCCCGAGTTCAAAGAATGTATAATGATTCATTTAACAGGAACATTTTGGACTACCCTCAAATGCATTGAAAATATGGAAAAGGGTTCTAAAGTAATTACTATATCTACTTTTTTCACAGAAGAAAACAAGTATGAGCAGCGGCCATATAGATTCAGAACTCCCTACACAAGTGCGCAAGGGGCCAAAAATAGGTTGGCCGAAGCTTTTGCCTGGGAATTAGTGCCTGATGGAATTCAATCATTAGCAACTAATCCGGGTCCGGTTCATTCGGATCGAATCTACAAGACTGTATATCCAAAGGCAGCTGCAGAATTTTTACGTATCGGAGGTTTCCCTGGATTATCATCTTTGGAAATAGAGAAAATATTGCAACGGCTTTTGAATGTCTTGGGAGAGGACCAGACTGCCGTGAATAAGGAAATGGATTTAGTCATACAAGAAGTGTTTAATAAAGGGATTAAAAATGAAGATGATAAGCTCAAACTTACGTTAAGACTCAGACAGCTTTTATTAAAAACACAGGAAATCGCTGAAAAAATACAACTAAATACCAAGAAAATGATAGTCGACAATGAATTTCTTTCTCAGGAAGAAGTAGCAGAAATGGTGCTAAACCTATCATCTGAAAAGATGAGCAAATTATTAAACGGAAAGATTGTGCCAAACGACAGAGTATTTTATCCCACAAAACCAATAATTGGAACATTTATTCACCAAAACCAAATTGATACCTGGGATAAAGTAATTGTTTTGATAATAAATTCATCATCGGAAAAAGATCATAAACGTGCGAAACTAATTGCAAATTCCCTTGTAAATAAAATAAAACAATTGGTGATCCTAACAAAAAATACCAAAGATTTGGATTACTATAAAGAGTTCCATTCTCATTTTGTAAATTTATCAAGTGAGGATGATGTAAAAAAAATCTTTAAACTGGTTCGTAATAAATTCTCTGCAATAGATGGAGTAATTCTGCTGACTGGCGAATTTGACTACGGGGTAGCATTAAAGTCCCTTGAAAGAAAGCAATGGGATCAGCTGGTGGAAAATTACTTGTTTGTGCCCGCACTGATAACCAGAGAATCTGTAATTAGCATGTCTCCAGAAGGGGCAGCAAGTGAACCGTCTCTATTCAAAGGTTAGAAGGGATCAATAACTGTCGTCGGGCCGGACTCTCCCATAGGAGACAAAATAAGCGGAGTTGTTCGTGCAAGATCGGAAATATTTCGTGGGGCCCTTAGACCCTTCAATGCAACCGTTAATCAAGAGTTAAGAGACGTTATAAAATCAAATATAAGACAATACCTATTGCTTGCCGGAAACATAGAGGGATGTCAACCAGATGATGAAAAAATTACTAAATTGATATTAAATATTCTCTCACAAACTAGCGGAAACAATCAAACCATAATTTATGTTGATGAATCATGATGATAATCGTAACTAAATGGGCAATTTGCAGCTATTTATTTTTCCAATTTTATAAAAAAACACATTAATCTAAAAGACATACACTATTTTAGATGACTGATAAATTCGTTCTTGACACCAGTGTAATTATTAATGGCAATGTTCCAGAAATCATACAAAATAAAATCAAACAAAACAGCCAGATAATAATTCCTGTAGCTGTTCTGGACGAACTGCAGGCGCAGGCATCGATGAATAAGTCACATGGATTAGAAGGGTTACTTGAAATAAAAAGAATAAGGGATGAATGCGAAGCTAGAAAAATAAGTCTGGAATTTGCGGGAAGTAGACCAACAATTGAAGAAATCAGGTTGGCCAAACATGGAAGAATTGATGCTATTATAAAAGATATAGCTTTAGAGAATGATGCTACATTGATAACATGTGATTACGTTCAACACTTGGTATCTGAAGCACATGGAATAAAGTCAATTCATATTAGTTCCTCTAAAGAAGATTCAAAATTGCAATTTGAAAAATATTTTGATAATGATACAATGAGTGTTCATCTAAAGGAAGGTACTTGTCCATTTGCAAAAAAAGGTGTCCCTGGTAACTTAAAACTTGTGCGTTTGGAAGGAAAAAGACTCACAGCTGAAGAAGTTTATGAAATTATAAAGGAAATTTTAGACAGATCACGATCAAGAAAAGGATTCACCGAAATTAACAAGGATGGAGCAACTGTCATCCAGTTGGAGAAATATAGAATTGCAATTACAAAAGAGCCCTTTTCAAATGGGCAGGAAATTACGATCGTAAAACCAGTAGCAAAATTGACATTAGAAGATTACGGACTAAGCGAAAAATTATTGGCTCGATTGACTTCAGATGTGGAAGGAATTATTATCGCAGGACCTCCAGGATCCGGCAAGAGTACACTGGCAAGCAGTCTTGCCGAATTTTATGTTAAACAAAAAAAGATTGTAAAGACAT
>VBPR01000165.1 GCA_005877345.1 Nitrososphaerota archaeon | reverse complement strand
AGTTATATAATAAATACTTTGGTAAATGCATATATTGTAATTAATTTAAAGGTAACATTAATTATTTCAAATACCTAGATATAAACGTGAATTAAATTTAGTTTTAATTTTTCATCCAAACAATATGAGCACATTACAATAAATTGATTAAATTTTTTGAAATTTTGGTTTTAGCATTCAAATTTTATCCCGTTATGGTTTATTGATGTTTTGATTTTATATACGAACTGGTTTTTAATTTTTTATAATTGATTGGTGTATAATAAACACCTAAACACAATCTGGTGGAGTAGGGTTAACCGTTTCTTGTTCTTCATTCAATATCCCACCAGTCATCGAAATTGGTTGTTTCTTGTTCATCCCTTCAATAGTCAAAAATCCTCTTTGAGGGTTCATTGACTAAATAAACTACATTCTTATCGTATTTAAGTAAAAGATAGGTCATTTACTTTACTTTACTTTTTTCCTCGTCTAATATTTCTTGTAAAAGTCACGACCTGCGTGTAAATACAGAAAGTAATATGAAATTGTTAAGGAGCATCGCAGCATCTCAAGACCGTTCAGAGATGGAGAAGAACGTTAAACAACTAATGATTCTCTCAACACATTTGCAGAAAGAAGAGGAACAACCTGATTTGACACAGAACGAAATCCGTGGTATAGTCAATGATGTAATTTTAGAACTAAAGAAGACACAAAAGAAATCGTAAATGATTAATGAAAGTAATCATGACTCAGTATATGAAATTAATTGAGTTTGACCACTTGCTGGTTTAAGATTTCCTTCTTTCATTCGTGAATACAGATACTCGACTAATAGGCCTGAGTTTGTTTGATCCATCTTTCTTAATTGGTTAATCCTGTATTGTTTCAAATCCGCACTAATTTGATGCAATTTCTTGTCATATATTGCATCTTGAATTGATTCTAGGGATGCTGTCAACTGAATTTCCCTCTCTTTTGGCTTATATAAGCATCTACATACTGGATGCTTCGGTACTCATAACCCTCTTCATTATATTTTCAGACGGCTCTTCCTTCACCTCATTAGCATCCAAAGAATATTAAAAAGACTTTAAAATAAATTTGTAATTTGGCTTCGAAAGTAGACTTGAAAGAAATAATATAGCATCAACTCAGATTATCCCGACTACAGATTCTTTTCGCTCTACAAAGTAATTTTTGGAGGTAAGATGAATTCTTTTAATAGCATGTAGATTATTGCAATAATGTATTGAAATCGGCTCAAATAATTAAGATTAAAGAGAAACTTTCTATTGTTGATCTGCCAGATCCAAAGCCCAAGGATTCTCAGGTTTTGATTAGGATTGAAGCATCTGGAGTATGTCACAGTGACATTCATCTCTGGGAAGGGGGATATGAGGGAGCTGCCGGCGCTTTTCTAAAGGTGGAAGACAGAGGGGTAAAATTTCCGGTTACCCCAGGTCATGAGATATCTGGAAAAATTGAAGCAATTGGAGACTCTGTTAGTGGATTTAATGTAGGAGACACAGTGGTGGTATATCCTTGGATAGGAGAAGGATCATGTCCGGCTTGCAGAGTGGGTCAAGAAAATCTTTGTGACACTCCTAGAACTATAGGAATTTACAGAGATGGTGGATATTCTGAATTGGTCATAGTACCAAATTTTAGATATCTTGTTAAAATTGATAATCTGGATGTAAATTCTTCAGCCTCGCTGGCATGTTCTGGCCTAACAGCATATAATGCTGTCAAGAAAGCAACGGTAGCACCTGGAGAATCTATTGTAATAATTGGAGCCGGAGGGCTGGGGCTAATGTCGGTTCAGATTGCTAAAGCAATAACTAATTCAAGAATTGTAGTTGTGGATGTAGATGACAAAAGATTATCGGAAGCAAAAAAACTTGGTGCTCATGAAGTGGTAAATTCTTCTAAAGTAGATCCTGTTGAGGATATCAAAAATCTTACCAATTCGCTTGGAGCAGAAGCCGTTATAGATTTTGTAAACAATAATCGCACTGCGCCCGCCTCAATTAATATGTTGAGAAAGAGAGGCAAACTCGTTATGGTTGGACTTTTTGGTGGTGCCTTAGAATTGAGCCTTCCAATAATACCATTAAGGGGCTATACCATTACAGGTGCATATACTGGAAGCTTCAATGATCTTGTCGATCTGGTCAATTTATCCAAAACGGGTGCAATTAGATCTGTAGTTAATAGAACATACAAGTTGGATGATGCAAATCAAGCCCTTGAAGATCTACGTGCAGGTAAAATAGTCGGTAGAGCAGTATTGAATCCGAACAACTGACTCTCAATAGGCGAAACATCTCATTTTTTGACAACCAATTTATATATCTTATGTACAATCCTTCAATGTTTTTTTTCCAGTTAAATTTACTGTAAAGAGTAACACTATTTACAATAGATAAATATCGTAGATATTTTATAAAAAGTATTATGTTTAACTGACTTATAACGTATTATAAGTACAAATCTTAGTCTTGCATATATAATATGTAATAAGATTATTTTCCGATGATTCATCGTCATAATTTGATATATTATATTTACTTCATGTATACCAACTTAGAATACTATCCTAGTTACAGTTGCAAATTAAGGGAAATACGAGCGAGTGAATAAAAGTTGTCAAGTATTTTTTCCAGGTCAATATTGGTCGTATTTATAGTATTTAGCTTTATTTTTTCACAATCAATTCATCCTTCTTTTGCTGCTGACGGAACAAGCTCAGCTTGCGCTGACACAAATATCACAGGCCTTTCTGCTAGTGCAAGCAATCAAATTTTTATTCCAAAAAACGTAATTGACAATAACTTCAATACGTTATGGTCTAATTATGGTAAAGGATCATGGATTCAATTGGATCTAGGTACAAGTAAAAACATATGTAGTGTAAATATTGCCTGGTACAAAGGCAACGAGAGGCAGAATAATTTTGTTATTTCTACTTCCAAGGATGGCAGTACATATACAAAAGTACTTGAAAAAAAGAGTAGCGGTACTACGCTAAACCTTGAAAAATATGCTCTTTCTAATATTAACGCACGATATGTAAAGATGACTGTAAATGGTAACACTCAAAATGATTATGCAAGTATTACTGAAGTTAGAATACAGACAACGTCGTTGAATCAACCACAGCAAACTCAGTGTTCTATCGCCAGCATCAAAGGTCTTCAACGATCAGCTAGTCAAACGGGCTTTCCTTCTTCAAATGTACTTGATAATAATCTGAATACTAGATGGTCTAATTATGGTAAAGGATCATGGATTCAATTGGATCTAGGTACAAGTAAAAACATATGTAGTGTAAATATTGCCTGGTACAAAGGCAACGAGAGGCAGAATAATTTTGTTATTTCTACTTCCAAGGACGGCAGTACATATACAAAACTACTTGAAAAAAAGAGTAGCGGTACTACGCTAAACCTTGAAAAATATGCTCTTTCTAATATTAACGCACGATATGTAAAGATAACTGTAAATGGTAACACTCAAAATGATTATGCAAGTATTACTGAAGTTAAATTGAGCATACAAAATACAAGTCCTCCAACGCCACCATCGACGCCACCATCGACGCCACCATCAACAGGGGACGGTGGAGGAACAGGAGATGGCAATGCTGGCGGTGATGGAGTCAAGATGATTTATCCGACAGCATCTGGTGGAGAAACATGGTTCTTCAATCCAACAAAGCCTGATGATGGTCAGTTTGATAGAAACGGTGCTGAAATTAGTAAAAATACTGATGGCAGCTGGCATCTTAAACCTGGGACTACAAGAATGCTTGCTTTCACAAAAAGTTCTGGATTTCCGTCTGATGAAGTTAGATCAAGTCTTCCAACGTACGATTATTCAAGGTTGGCCCAAATTGGATACTTTTACAAACCTACAGATTGGAAAAACGTTGAAATTACAATGTACGTGAAAGTTCTGTCAACCGCTGGTGGAGGAGACGAAATTTCCCTAGTTTCTAGAAGCGTTAGGCATAGTACAAACGTCCACGAAGGATGTGGTGGTTCATCGTATCACAATAATATTGATTTTACTAATGGAAAATTCAAATTCAAAAAAGAGATGTGGCATGTAAATTATGACATAAAACCATACTCTGGAATAACAATTGGCTCGACTATGGACAAATGGATAGGATTTAAGGGCATTGTGTATAACCTGCCTGATGGTAGTGTTAAGCTTGAATCCTATGTAGACAAAGATAATAACAATAATTGGCAAAAGGCGACAGAACTTGTAGATAAAGGGAATTGGGGTAACGACATGACGCATTGTAATGCAAGAACAGATGGTGCAGCAATAACTTGGGGCTCTCCCATGATTATATTCAAGTCAAATGGAGTGACATATGATTTCAAGAAATTCTCTGCAAGAGAAATTGTTCCTCCAGTTTGAAACAATAAGTTCTTGTTAATACAACACAAATGAATAGAGCACTAGCATATCCCCAAATAGTAAACTGTAGCTTTATCTTTTTACACCAAATTTCAAGAATCGTTTGAGTTCTAGAATATCATGACAGTTTAATGTAATAGTACAAAATATAGATAAATTTGAAAACTGTGAGTAAGTAAAAATAATAATCAAGGTAAAAATTTAATCATCAAAAATTAATAGGTGAAGTAGCTGATTAGATTTATCAATGATACTAGCTTTTTGGATTCACTTTATATCAGTTGTTGTGAAGCGGGATTAGTTTAATATATAAATTTGACGTAGTATATGTCAATGAGTGGCATGAGAAATATAGATGCTAGGAACATAGGCTTGAGGAATATCGTTGTGGCAGATACAAGGATATGTTCAATTGATGGTGAACACGGTGAGTTAATTTACCGCGGTTATGATATTTTAGACCTCGTAACTCATTCAACTTTTGAAGAAACCTCATATCTCTTGCTTTTTGGAGATCTTCCAACAAAGGAAGAGTTGTCCGAATTTACTTTAGATCTGAAAGAAAACCGAGAAATTCCAGAAGCCCTGTACCAAAATTTGAAAAACAGACCCATCATAGCTTCTCCGATGGACGTGCTTCAATCCTGTATATCCCAGTTGCCTGATTATGATTTGGATATACAAGATGATTCACATGATATGAATATCAAAAGAGCTAAAATGCTGATTTCAAAGATCCCAACTATTGTTGCTGTTTGGGATAGGATTAGAAATGGAAAAGATATTATTAAGCCGTCTAACGAAATGACAAATGCAGAAAATTTCTTGTACATGCTTTTTGGTACCAGACCAAAGCACGAAGAGGCAAAAATATTTGATATTTGTTTGATACTTCATGCAGAACATAGTTTTAATGCTTCGACATTTGCGGCAAGAGAGATAGCATCGACAAAGGCACATATTTATGCATCAACAACGGGTGCGATAGGAGCATTATCAGGATCATTACATGGGGGGGCGAACACTCAAGTTATGAAAATGCTTCTAGATATTGGTAAAATAGAGAATGTTGACAAATGGGTAATTGAGAGACTTGATCGTGGTGACAAAATTATGGGTATGGGTCATGCAGTCTACAAGACTACAGACCCTAGAGCAGAAGTTCTATATCGATTATCAAGGACGGTGAACAAGGAACGTGAGACTCCGTGGTTTGAAATGACAGAACAGGTTGAAAAGATGACCAAAAAATATCTACTGGAAAGTAGAAAACAATCGATATATCCAAACGTAGATCTCTACAGTGCATCACTTTATTACAGTTTAGGTATTTCTATGGACCTGTTTACAACTATTTTCGCCATTGCTAGAATTTCTGGTTGGGCATCTCATGTGATAGAAGAGAAGTTTGCCGAGGCGGCTCCAAAGACTGCATTGTATAGGCCAAAGGCTGAATATGTAGGAAGATATTGTGGACCTATGGGCTGCGAATATAATCCAATAGATAAGCGAATCACAAAACTTGTAGAAGGTCAGTAATTTGTGATTTATTCCATTATTTATTCATCTATTATTGCACTGCCATGTTAATCGTTGTCCAGACAATGCTTTAAATTGAGAAAATTTGTCAAACATATACATATTTAACGGTGGGGTGGCAGAGCGGTTATGCGTTCGCCTGCAGAATTACTATGAAGTTAGCGAATTTATAAGGGTTCGAATCCCTTCCCCACCTTAGAGTCAACCCAAGATGGAAATGAGGTTCTTTTTAATTCGTCCAATATGTGAAACCCATGATAAAGTGTTAAAACCAAATTTTACCATCGGAAAAATCAATAGTTATTACAAAATCTATATGCTAGATAAGGTCCGAACCCATTATATTAAAAAATTTTTAAATAATATGGATTGGATAATTAACTGTTATTGCCAAATCTAGATCAGGAGACATACTCAATCCACTTTGCACGATTTGCTGCAAAGTTAGAAAAACATCTCTTAACTCACGGAGTGTCTTGTAGTGAAGCTGATGTCATAATAGAGGATAGTTCTACGATTTTTTTTGACAAGTTGAATAAACCAAAAAAGGCATTCTTGAAATTATTCAAGAAACAAGACCCGATGTCTTTATTCATAGAATCTGCAGGCGAGGCGCTTCAAAAACGTATTCCTGAAGCTCAGAAAACATTTGGATCCTACAGAGCAATTGAAGATTGTCTAAAATGATTGAATTCAATTTAGCAATTGAATCAAATGGGAAAAATTCTGATCTGGAATCAAAGGTCGTTTTTATCATAATAAGGCCATTAAGGAATTTGTAATAAATCAAAATGGGGCCGAAGGGATGTATTCTGTCGTGTTTTAACTCACAACATTTGAACCCTCGATCCACGGGTTTCATTCTCTAATAAAGCCCTATTAATTAGATCTGGAGCCCGTTGCGATGCCTGGCTTCGCTACGACCCCATACGAGCACCGCTTTTTAATGGTTCTAAAATTGAGTCTATAAGTTTTGCGACCCCAGATTATGATCTTAAATTTAGTACAGCTGCAAATGCAATGAAAGCTCTTAGACAAGTAGTTTTTTACTTTGTGGAGTACGATAAAAGTTGTCATAACGCAAAAAAAAGAACTAAAATGACTTTTCATTAGTATTTATTTCCATATTCTCTTTTAATTATTTATATTGCAATTTCCGACTCTCTTTTTCATATATGTGGCAAAAAATGAAGAATGGATTAGATTGCAAAACGAAGATTGGTACTACGTTTCTTTGATGTCACGATTTTTTCATCAGTGGATAAAAAGGTGCTTTGACGTAAATCTAAAGATAAAAGCTGACATCCTTCCTGTCGTTCCAGGAAGGTTATTTGATAGAATGTCAATTTCTTATTTATCGCGAGATCATATTGGGAGGGATAAGACAACTTACCACTTTTATCTCACTTTTTTTAAACCGTTTTGGACGGATTGCAGAA
>VBPR01000164.1 GCA_005877345.1 Nitrososphaerota archaeon | reverse complement strand
CCATTAAGGAATTTGTAATAAATCAAAATGGGGCCGAAGGGATGTATTCTGTCGTGTTTTAACTCACAACATTTGAACCCTCGATCCACGGGTTTCATTCTCTAATAAAGCCCTATTAATTAGATCTGGAGCCCGTTGCGATGCCTGGCTTCGCTACGACCCCATACGAGCACCGCTTTTTAATGATTCTAAAATTGAGTCTATAAGTTTTGCGACCCCAGTTATGATCTTAAATTTAGTACAGCTGCAAAATGCAATGAAAGCTCTTAGACAAGTAGCTTTTACTTTGTGGAGTACGATAAAAGTTGTCATAGCGCAAAGAAGGAGCTAAAATGACTTTTTCAATAGTATTTATTTCCATATTCTCTTTTAAATAATTAGATTGCAATTTCCGACTCTCTTTTTCATATATGTGTCAAAAAATGAAGAATGGATTAGATTGCAAAACGAAGATTGGTACTACGTTTCTTTGATGTCACGATTTTTTCATCGCTGGATAAAAAGGTGCTTTGACGTAAATCTAAAGATAAAAGCTGACATCCTTCCTGTTGTTCCAGGAAGGTTATTTGATAGAATGTCAATTTCTTATTTAGCGCGAGATCATATTGGGAGGGATAAGACAACTTACCACTTTTATCTCACTTTTTTTAAACCGTTTTGGACGGATTGCAGAACAGAAGGTTATTCTTCTGAAAATTTTGGAATAGCGTATTGGGAAAGGTCCAAACATCCTTTGTCTGATTTAGAGAGAACTAAATTCTATGCAGATAAAAATTGTACAAGGGTATCACATGTTTTGACACATGAGATATTAAGAATGAAGGGAAAACCAAGGAAAGTATACTTTGATGCAGTACATGAATTATGGGATAAACACACGTATGATTTGCTCCCATTCCAATATTTTAATAATAAATTCGAGCGCGTTTCAAATAATAATCCATATAGTTTTGTAGCAATAGATCCACAGAGGATCAAAACTTGAATGGTATTTTTCTTGTTAGAAATGATTATCAAATATATTGACAGAATAATAAAAGTTGGTGCCGCGTGTTCTCTATTAGGAACCTTTATTTTGGTTTTACTAGTTCTAGTAATAGTGATTTATCCAGTACAAAAAAATTGTAGTAATGATAGACAGGATTGCGAATATATCTCATCAGCTCCCAGTATATTAAAAACAGTGGTATCTCCTCACATTTTGGTAACTTCACTACTCACAAT
Organism: Nitrososphaerota archaeon; assembly: GCA_005877345.1. Lineage (GTDB taxonomy): Archaea > Thermoproteota > Nitrososphaeria > Nitrososphaerales > Nitrososphaeraceae > TA-21. The sequence goes on along the minus strand of VBPR01000164.1, from coordinate 17,345 downwards.
TGCTGGCGGAATATTGATCTTTAGATTCGGTACATGGTATAAATTAAAAAGACCAAATCTGTAATGATTCATCCCCTTATCAAATATTCACTTTGAATCGAGAAAACTAATCAAATGTAAGCGAATTATCTAGAGATGTTAAATTCATATTTCCTTATTTCCTTACTGAGAAACGTTGTTTACAATACTTTTTTACCTGGGTTCATAATTTGTTTGTCATCAAATATCAATTTTATTTGTTTGAAAACATCATACATAGTTTCCCCATACATCAGGGGAATGTATTTTGTTCTAAGTAGCCCGTCTCCGTGTTCTCCTGAAATGGAACCATGAATCCTGACGACACGTTTGAAAACCTTAGCTGCTATCGTGTTCATCAGTAATTTAGAAGATTTTGAATTAATGTCAATAATAGGCCTGAGGTGTAAATTGCCATTTCCGGCGTGTCCATAAATTACATAATCAAGGTTATACGTAGCTAGTATTTTTAGGAGAAAAATCAGGTAATCATGCAAAATAACTGGATGTACTACTGTATCTTCTATAATCCCTGTCGGTTTTCTTGAACCTATTGTTTTTTTTATTGCACTGTTTAGTGAATTTTTTCTTTTGTTCCATGCGGTATCTACACTCTTTTTGTCATATCCACTGTCGAGAATTTTAGCTTTATTTCGCAGATTATTTTCAAATTTGTGAACCTTGTCATAAAAAGAGTTCTCATTGCCATAAAATTCGACAATCATTATGCAAGAATTCCTAGACTCAGAATCATCAGCCTTCCAACCTTCCATGATGGTGCCTCTATCCAATAATTCCATCGCTACAGGTTCAAATTGAAGAATAGATGGTACTTCCAAGGCGGCGTCGAAAATATTTTCAAATCTGAGTATAATAAGCGACTTTTTTTCTGGTATATCTAAAATTTTTATTCTACTGCTTGTAATTATGCCTAGAGTTCCCTCTGATGCAAGAAATATCTTTTGTGGGTATACTTTATTATTGTTATTTTCAAAAATCGCATCTAAACGGTATCCACTTGAATTCTTACTTACATTAGGATAATATTTTTTTATATCAACATTAAGTGATAAAATATATTTCAACATTTTACTTATTTTTTGATCGTAGTTTTTTTGATCAGCAAATCCCATCATTCCGTTACCATATACTAGCTCAACTCCTTGCACATAGTTGATAATACTTCCATAACCTAGCCCATGAGGACCGCTTGAATTGTTAGATATCATTCCACCAATGGTACAATAGTTACTACTTGCAGGATCAGGTGGAATAAATTTGCCCTTTTTTGCAAGCTCTTTATCTAATACTGTCTTCACAACGCCGGGTTGAACTATAACGTAGTCTTCACCTAATTCCAGTATCTTGTTCATTTTTTTAGTAAGATCTAGTATTATACCATCAGACAATGACTGTCCTAACAGTCCTGTGCCCGCTCCCCTGCAGGTAACTGGTATACCGCAGTTATAGGCTAAATTACATATTTTCTGAACTTCATATTCGTCAGAGGGAAAATTAACGGCTAGAGGTTTAACTGTACAGTGGCTTGCATCTACTGAATAAATTGCCCTTGTCCAGTTATCATCGAAAATATCTGATAGTCCTATCTTCCTTAGGTCAGAAATATCTGTACCAGTCATAGAATGTAATACTATTAACTCAGATTTTAAGCAATTTCAATTGTTATGTATTTAAGCTTAACCTAACGTAGAGATTCATAAAAATTGAAATGCATAGGTCAAATTCTAATCATCACAAAGTAAAGAAAAGGTTCAAGTTACATGGAAATTTCCTTTTCTGGTCTTGATTTTCTACCTTTTATTTTTCTGTAAAACCAAAGTTTTAATGCATAATATGCGCTATAGATGACTGTTTTTGCTTTCATACAAAGAACTATCCCAAACTTGTATTTATTTTTTTTATCCGATTTTTATCAATAATTTGCAAAACTAGACTCAGCAAGAAAAAAAGAGGATTATCTTTAAAAAAGAAATGAATTGGAGCACAAAGTGTCCTACTATTATTTTGTTATCGTTAGTGTGTTAGATTCTTGAGGAATTATCGTATGCTCAGCTTGAACCACTATTCTATTGGCTCCTTCTACCAAAATTGGATATGCATGAACGTTCTTCTTTTTTACCAGGATTTCTAGCAAGTAGAGTGCTTCTTTCTCTTCGTATTCATTAACAATCCATCTTAAGGCGAATGGTAGAGTTTTAAATTTATTCCATAAATATTCTAGAAAATCATCTGTCTTTTGTTCTTTTGTTCTTTTTCGTGATCCAATACCAAAAATATTTTTAATTTTTCCTTCGTAAACAACGCCCTGACCGTCACTTGTTGTCACAAATGGTTCTATTGCATATACATTATTTACAGATAAATTGAAAGAGTGGCCAATTGTCCAAATGTTTGGGATCGACTTTCCAGCATGGATGGTATATCTTTCAAGCGAGTGTCCACTCAAATTCTGGATTGGTTTACATCCATATTTTGTAATAGTCTTTTCTATTATTCTTCCTATCTCTGAAACTCTTGTATTTGATCTTGAAATGCCAATCGCTTCGTCCAGTGCCCTTTCAGCAATATCGATCAAATTTTGATACTTGGTATCATAACTTACTGTGACAGCTGTATCAGCGATATAGCCGTCAATATGAACTCCCACATCTATCTTTAATACATCAGTATTTTTGACAATTATGGGATCGTTGGGTACCGCAGTATAGTGTGCTGCAATATCGTTGAGACTGACATTAACTGGAAATGCGGGTTCTCCACCTTTTTTGAATATCTCTTGCTCAATGTCATTGCATATTTCACTTAAACATCTACCAGTATGGTCTTGAGTCCTAGCATATTCTCTTACCTGGGAAGCTATCTTTCCAGCCTTGACATAGTTGTCGAAAATATCCAACTCTTAAAATTCAAAGTTAAAGATATTTAGATATATTGTTAGCACGCAACTCAACATATATAGTTCATTTCTGCTATGTTCATGGATGTAACGGGGCAAACCGTTGTTTACGCTAGCTTACTATTAAATTGTTACAGCTCGAATAACCAGACTTGTAATTCTTCTTCCATTTGTTTTTGAAGAAAAGAAAACTGTGCGTGATTATTCTATCTTCTCCGTAGTGCCATTGCTCGGTGCAAAAACCTGGATGCGGTGGTTACCTCTGTCAACAACATACATCTTACCTTCAGAATTTATAGCTACGTGTTCTGGCTTTGAAAATTGACCATCACCTAAAGACAAGGGTCCTGGTCCATCTGGGTCTACGCATCCCTCACCAGTAGACATTTTACATGGAGAGCCAACCTCTCCTAAAACATTTCCATTAGGATCAAAAATTTGGATTCTTGGATTAGGAGCTCCATCAACAAGATATAGATGATCTTTTGAATCTATCCAAAGATGTTCTTGAGGTAGAGAAAACTGTCCATCAGCTGTTCCTACGCTACCCCATTTTCTTAGGAACTTTCCGTCGCTATCAAATACTTGAACACCAGGTCTTTCCAACTCATCAACATACACATTGCCCTTTGAGTCAAAACCAATAGCATGTGGAAGTTGGAATTGACCGTTCGCACTACCCTTGGAGCCCCATTTTGTAATAAATGTGAAATTCTTATCGAACCTCTCTATGCGATTATTGTAGGTATCTGTGACACAGATGTCACCTGTATGTGGTTCAATTCTAACATCTTCTGGTCTATGGAATTGCCCATCCCCTTTACCATCAGTACCATACTTTGCTATGAAATTACCGTTGTTATCAAACTTCTGTATACGAGAATTTTCTCTGTCTGCAACATAAATATTATCTGATTTGTCTATGGCAAGACTATATGGAATACTAAACTGTCCATCTTTTGAACCCTTTGAGCCCCATGTCTTGATGAATGTTCCATTGGGAGTAAACTTCTGAACACGATTGTTATCCCTATCAGTAACATACACGTTTCCACTTGAGTCAAAGGTTACATCATGCGGTCTATTAAATTGACCAGGACCAGTTCCAAATGAACCCCATTTTTCTATGAATGTATATTTAGTCTGAACTTCCTTGCCTGCTGTTGTGTTTTGAGCTGAAGCTGCAGCTGAAACCAGACTACCATCAATTGCAAAAAAGGCTAAATATGGTACTAGCATGGGTATAACTAGAATAAAGTATTTCTTTTTATGCATCCACAGGCATATACTTATTTTAATTTAAATAAGTTAAATGATGTGATACAATTATCTAACTGTCGCGGTGAGTATACAAACAGTGCATACGATGATTCGTGTAGTATTCAGGTTTTGACTTTGAAAACCTTTCACTAATGCAGTCAAACGAAGAATTTATACATAAAATAGTCTGCTAATTCTATACTGTTCCTTCGTGAATTGTTCAGTGTCAATGCCCTCTGTAAGCCGCTTTGGAGTTATTTCAGCTTCTGGTCCCGCATTAGAAATACTGTATTGATTTAGTCCATATCTTTTGGCAAAGTATGAAAAAGAATTATGAAATGATATAAAGTCCTTTTTCTTGCATGATTGTAAATCAGTTCTTATAGTTCTATCAAGACTGTCAAGCTGGTCTGAGAAATTCTTTGCGTTGCTGAGATATTTGTCCCTATTATTAGGATCAATCGCAATTAAGCCATCACGTATATTTTCTACTAAGCAGTTGATCATAATTTTAGTCTCTTTTAAAGTAAAGAGTCAGGATCAATAGTCTTGTTACTCTTGTCATAATAAGAAACATTCAAGCTCGCACTACTCTGAATTTTATGAGGGATGCTAATTTTATCAATCCAACTTTCAATTCGCAGCCCGTTGTAGAACAACACGTCAGCAGAATTTACACTCTGTATTTGATTTATGGTTGGTTCAAAATCGTGTGGTTCGATCCCATTAGGAATCAACAATGATGATCCAATCAAATTGCCTCCGATTTTCTTCACAAATTCAGCTATCGGGAAAAAAGATGACACCACTTTCAACTTGTGTGAAGTATTTTGAACAGATTGTATATCAGAGATATTTCTGGATATGGTGTTTGACGTTATGTTTTCATTTGATTCTGATGTCACATTCGATCCCTGATTTTGTCCATACGAATTTTGATAATAAAATGAGACTAGAATTAATAAAAATAGAAAAAACCAAATTATTATAAAATTTATTCTCACATTATGAAGATTTATTGCTATGATTATATAGGTTTATTATTAATTTAATTAAGGTTTGACGTAAGTCTGTCTGTTATACGTATTCTCGAAAACTTACTAAAGACTAAAGTTGGCACACACTAGCTTGCACATCTGACTCTTTACTTTAAAAGAGACTAAAATTATGATCAACTGCTTAGTAGAAAATCAAACATATCTATATATTCTGTTAAGGCTCTTGAATGTCTGATTCTTGACAAGTAACCGGAATTTAGATTTTATTCGAGTTGACATATTTGTTCTGGTAATTTTAATTGGCTTTCTATTATTTCTCGCCACCGAACAATTTGACTTTCAAGATGAATTACATGCACAGCCTTCGTCTGAAAAGGGAACAAATGATAAGGTAGTAATTTTAAACTTTGATGATAATCGTATTAGTCAATTTACTCAAGTCAAACCCGTACTTGACAAGTATGGATTTAAGGCTACATTTTATGTTGTGTGTAAATATCTGGACAATAAAAAGGGGTATATGAATTGGACAGAGTTAGAAACATTATACAAAGAAGGACATGACATAGGATCTCATACCATGAATCATGCTAATCTAAGTGATTCATCAAAAAAGAGCCTCGAATATCAGATAGGACAGTCAAAGGAATGTCTTCAGGAACATGGAATTAACGCAACAAGTTTTGCATATCCGTTTGATGAAGGATCGGACAACAGAACTGTAGTAAATATAGTTTCCAAGTATTATGAGTTGGCTAGAACGGCGAGCAGTCCTCTTAATTTTCTACAATGCGATGGTTGGAAAGATAAATCGCACCAGGCTGACTGCAGAACATATACCAAAAATGGTAAACTCACTTATGCTAACAAATATTCTATTAGAGGGTGGAGTCACGACTTATCAAGAAGAGAAAATTCATATGATGATCCTGCACTGTATGATAGATTCATTCAAGTAGTAAACAGCCAATCCAATTATAATAAAAACGGAACAATAAAGGCAATTCCCATAATCATATATCATAAAGCAGGCGATCAAGGCACTGATTACAACACTGACCTGGATTTATTTAATAAGGAAATGAAATATTTGCATAATGGTAATTTTACGGTTTTAACTATGGCAGATCTTGCATACAATGTCAAAAGTAATTATTTCTTCGTAAAAGGATTCCCGCCCGAAACAATGACAGTCGTAAAGTCGACACCTAATTTTACTGAGATACCACTAAGACCAGTCTCAACCACATCTAATGTTACTGAGTCAATGGCGAATCCAATCATGGATGCATTTAAGATTCTCTTTGGACAGTAATAGTAGTCTAGATAGTAAAGGATCTAAAGTGCAACTCATAGAACTATTCATTTAAGAACAATTCCTAATGAGGAGATAAAGTGGTCGATGATTACAATGCTGACCTGGATTTACTTAAGGACATGAAATATTTGCATGGTGGCAATTTTAGGTTTTTAACGATGTCTGAACTTGCTTACAATAAAAAGTGTAATTATTTATACATAAAATAAACCAATTTTTTTTTATTGTGCCTTTATCTCGATATTTGTTAAGTGCTTTTCAACCTTATTGTGTAAATAGATGTCCAATATTACTAATAATATGAGATGGAAAATGAATTGTTCTTTTTCTCATTCACTACTGATCTTTTCAACAATTACAGCGTTTCTAATTTGTGCATCAACATCCCACCTGTTATTTATACCTGCAGAGTCATTTCTATTCTCAAATGATGCTACAGGATTGAATAATTCTATTCAATCAAACTCTACAAAATACGTAGTGAGAGACTCCGAAACAATATTACTAGCCGGTCAGGTAATCCCCTCCAATGATTATATTCACGTTTATGATGCAAGTCCTTATAAAATAGTTAACGGACATATAGCAACAAAGATTCCTTGTGATCAAAGCTACCAACCAATTTTAAATATCTTAGTTGGACAAGCGCCAAAGTTACAAAGTATACAACTTCATATGATTGAAGAGTTATCAACACCTGGTAAAATGTGTATATATCATGCGGATCTTGAACCATCTTCAAGAGTCACACACACAACTCCGGGTGTGGAAATAGGAACTATTACTGATATAGCTATTCAGAACCCTACAGCAGAGTCTATTGAACTTCCGCCTACAACCACACTAGATATAGGTGTTAACGAAATAGAACCTGGAGCGGGAGAAGTTGAACATTGATTCTTTATACTAGTTGTCGTTTATGAACAAAATTTTATTCTTTACTTACTGTTCTACCACTATGTAACATGGGTGACAAATCTCTCGGCTGAATTGTAGGTCTAATTTCATATATTAGGTCGTGCTGAGACTAATGTCAGCTCAATGATTTGTATCAAGACAAATGGTATGTAATGCTTTATAGATCGCTACGTCAGTTAGAATCAATGACTTTGAACGTTATTAACATATAGGATGTTTTTCTATTAAAATTAATAGGTAAGAGATATATTATTAATAATATTAAATGGCTTGATGAGAAGTGTCGTATTGCTATTATCCATGTCAATGCTATGCATCCTCTCTTCGACTATCTATTTTCAAACATTGTATGGACAGAATCACAAAACAATCATAAATTCAGCCATTAGTGCTAATTTAACAGAGTCAACAGTTGAAAATTCCATTCCTCCTCAATCAACCTCAAGTTCATCTGACAAACTGAAAGTTGTTTCGTCTTTTTATCCTATTTATGAATTTGTTAAAAAAGTTGGTGGTGATAAAATTGATTCACTAGTCCTAATACCTACTGGATTGGAACCTCACGATTTTGAACCTACAATTAATCAAATACAGGCAGCAAATTCTGCGGATGCCCTAGTTTTTAACGGCTTAGGATTTGAAACTTGGATTGATAAAATTAATACCAAAAATAAAATCGACGCAAGCAACAGCATAAATGCTTCATATATCGACAACAGGACAAAGAGCTTTGATCCACATATCTGGTTAGATCCGGTATTTGCAAAGAAAGAGACGGAAAATATTCGTGATGGATTAATTAAGATAGATCCAAATAACAGGGATTACTACAGTCAAAACGCCAAGATTTTCATAAATGAACTTGACACTCTTGATAAAACTATAAGAGCCGATTTGAAGTCTTGTAAGAAACATGATTTTGTAGCATTTCACAATGCGTTTTCATATTTTGCTAAAAGATATGGACTGAACCAGCATACTATCACTACTACTGGACCAGAGGAAGAAATAAAACCTCAACGACTTGTAGAAATTATTCAGCTCGCAAAAAATTTGGGTCTACATGTCATATACTCTGAAGAGTTAATAGACCCACGATATGCATTAGCAGTAGCTCAGGAAATCCCGGATGCTAAAGTGCTTGTTTTAAGTCCAATTGAAGGTCTAACAAAAGACGAACAATCAAAAGGAATCGGATATGTTGACAAGATGAATGAAAATATACAAAATTTGAAGCAGGGGCTTGAATGTTCTCAGTAGTAGAGATAGAAGATTTATCATATGATTATGAATCGTTTAGTTCATTGGTCAATATTTCATTTAATAATTTTTGATAGAATAATACAGGAATCGAATATCATATCGTTAGGAAATGTATTAGACATAAAAGATGAAATAAATTCTAAATGTTGAACGGCTCAATAAAATTTGAATAAGTAATTAGAGGGCTTAATTATCTCACTCTGGATATTTTAAGTAAATTTTTTCCTCGTAGCGCTGACCTGTAACATAACACAAAAAGGACTTTAAAAATAGAAATCACTTTGTATTTCTATAAAATAGGTTTTACTACCGCCTTAAAGTCTTTGTATCATGTTATACGAAGTATCAGCATGAAAGAAATTGGAACGGAGGTGGAAAAATGAGTATTTTGTTACATGTTTCGTTGCCAGTCAAAAAGTTAGTCGCAAAGTCAAAACACGTTGAACCAATAACCTCTTCTATATTGTTAATATCAGTATCGATATTTATTGGAATAATTTCGTTGATGTATTCAGGGTTAATGTACTGAAACTATGATGAAACAGTATGCTATATGTAGAGACAAAATAGGAGGATACGAGCAAAGTGGAATTTATACTAGTCCTGACCAGTTTAACCTAGCATTGTCATATTGTGCAGCCAGATAAGACAGAATTTTTTTTAAACCTTAGTATTTAGAATGTTTTGGTTTAGCCTTCAAGTTAAAATTCTAATTGAGATTTAATATGTTTAGTCAAGTTATCTGGATATTTAGATATTTGATCATATCATTCTTATTTCCAAAATAGATGAACAAATGCTAATTTATTTAAGCAATATGACCAATTAAATGCTCGAGTTTCGATAGGTCCTAAACTATTGAATATCTCAAAGTTAAAATTATACTCCGAACATCGCAATTGCTAAACCTTGAATATGGGGCCGTTGTCTAGCTTGGTATGATGCCAGCCTTGGGCGCTGGAGGCCGCCGGTTCAAATCCGGCCGACCCCATTTTGCCTAATTACCATTTTTGGTATCAGTACTATTAATGAAATACTAACGTATTTCTTCTTATGAATTTCAATAAATCAAAAAAGTTAATATCATCACTTAACCGTAGCTAGAATATAGCAATCTTAGTTTATCATTGAGTCTATTTGCCAATTTGTCGGAAATTTTTCTCTGGTAATCATCCACCTTAATTGGGTTTTTTTGTGTAAATAAAAATGGGCCGTATGCATAGCTATTATTTGGAGAAGGTACCTCTGGCTTTGTAGAAGATATTAAGGAAGCAATGTACGAGCTGAGCGCGCTTGTGTCCTCATTTTCACTAATATTGGATAGAATCTTTCCAATTTTCTTTGGATCCAATTTTCTATATCCAAACGGCATGTGCGTGTTATCATTAAACCTAAGTGGGTCTACGTCAACCTTTGTGCCAATGATTAACGGATTGGGCTTGTAGATAGAATCAATCTTTAGTTGCCAAACTTCATTTGGATTACTTACTATGGCATCATAAAAGTTTCCATTCTGTTGAGTGACAGAGACCACAAATTTCCAGTTATGAGAATTTGCGGAGTATCTTTCAAACAGGTTCGTTGTGAGGTTGTTTCCTTCCAGTATATCCAATTCCAATAAAACTTAACAGATGGTAAATATGAGTCTTGTTTTTTTATTCACATACCGGAAACTAGATAGAATCTTTTCAAACTGGATAGCCAATTAAATTCAAACAAGATGATATTATAATATGTGACACAATATGTGCTGATTACTAGTGTACTTCACAAAGAAAGTCTATTTCTACGACACTATCAAGAGGAAGGCTATTGACTCCAATGGCAACCCTAGTATGTCTCCCTTTTTCTCCAAATATCTCCAAAAGTAAATCTGATGCTCCATTGATAACCTTTGGGTGATCTTTAAATGAAGGATCACTATTTACGTATCCGGTGATTTTTATAAATTTGGATATACTTTCTAGATTGCCCAAGAATTTTTTCATATGCTCCAATGCGTTTATCGTACATTGTTTTGACGCTTCTTTACATTCAGTTATAGCGACTTGACGTGAGACTTTGCCCTTGTATTTTTCTGGCAGAGTTCCATTAACCAATGGGATTTGACCAGAAACAAAAATCAAATTTTCGCTTTGTATTATAGGAACGTAGGAGCCAATAGGTTGAGTCGGATTTGATAACTTGATTCCAATTGACTCCAATTTTTCTTCAATCATTCACCTTTATACAAAAATTCAAGTTTTTATTCATTTGCCGTTACATTTTTTAGAATATTACATTAGACAAGTTTGGGCGATAATCCAAAAATTTTTAAGCACTTAAGCTAGCTAACTTGATCATGTCTTCCCACGACGACAAGATTCATTCTGGGGGCGGATACGGATATGTCCACATGAAGGGTGTAGCTTTGAGTATTCTTGTGATGGGTATATCGCTAATGGGTATAATTATTGCATATGTAGTTTTTGGGCACATCGGACCATCTTTTTCTGCCGAGAGAATAAATGTACAACAAGCAGAGTTGAGAAAGGAGTATCGACTCCCTGATAGGGAAGTAATCAGAGATGAGGCTGTCTTGCTAACCCCACCATCTTTAAGACAGATGAACCAAAACGGAACAAGTGGTTAGATTAGTGGAAGCTGGAAAGGCTACAACACAATTTTCGATTTTTACAATATTTTGCACTAAATTTTGCCAATAACGGATTTGGTGACATATAAAACATTATTACTTATCGTAATCTATTATTTTGCTAGTTGACCAATTGCGAAATATGCGGCACCAGATTCGGTAGCAGATCTTGCGTTATATGTTCTAAAATTGTTTGCTCATCATGCATAAACAGACAGGGAACGAGATGCACAAAATGTAGTTCAAGGCAAGTAGAAACAGCGTCATTTTTCAAAAGGAATTTACCGTATGTAGCGTTGATTGTTGCTTTGTGGTTTTTTGTATCAGGACTTTATCCATTCCCATATTTCATGGCTATTGGAATACCGGTAGATATGGCAATAGTGCAACCAGTACTAATCGCAACAACAGTAATGACTATTCCTTTTATTTTCATGTTGTTTGCATGGAAAAAACGGTCAGAGAGAATGAGATCGGAATAGTTTTTTCCAATCAATAAAATGATTTTTATTGAGACATATCAGTGATTATAAACATGGTTGGAAATGGTTTAAATGGAGAAATAATCTCGGGGATATCACTAATAGTCTTTGGTACTTTGTTGGTGCTTTTTGGGATTGTTAATCCGGTAGCAGCTCTTTTGATCCCTGCAGATATCTTGATCATATGTATCGGATTAGCCGTGATAGTTATCGGAGTATTTACAAATAGAAAAAACCCGTTAATTCACTATTGATAGTACGACTTTTCTAATCTTGCCTACTTTATTTATGAAATTGCATAACTTTCTATCTAAAGTTGGCTAAAATTCATTTAGGGATAAGAAAATTTTAATAAAAGTAGCAAGATACATTAATAGCTATGAAAAGAATAGAGGCGATTATTCCCATGTCAAAAATGACAGATGCTTTTTCTGCATTGAAAGAATTGAAAATTGGTGGTTTAACCTATTATGATTCAAGAGGAAGGGGTGAAAATCCTCCTGCAGCAGTGCAATCGGGTAGAGGAACTTCTCTCTATACTCCTGAATTTAATGCAAACCTAACAGTCTTTACCGTAGTGGAAGATTCTCTTGTTGAACAAGTAGTAAACAAGATACTTGCAAGTACAAGTACTGGTCTTGCAGGGGAAGGAAAAATTTTCATTTCGGACGTTGATGAAATTATAGATATAGGTACAAAAACAAAGGAAAAAGCCTAAACTATTTTTTAAAAATTATTTTATTGGTCAACTAATAAAAGTTAATTTTCATTTTTTCTGTCTTTTAGCAGTGACTCTAAAACCTGACTGATATTCAATGCTCCTTTCTTTTTTGCAAAATCATCTAGGAGGAGTATCTCTTCTTTAGAAAAACATACATAGATATCTCTATTTAAATTAGGCATGAATTTAACCGCTGTTCGCAATCTAATATATCTTTCTATAATGGAGTTGTATGGACTACAAATTGACTAACTGGCAAGAATTTCTTGAGGTCAAAGGAGTCTATAGAGACGGTAGCTGTCGATGACGTCTCACCTAGCTTTCACCATTACCTTGTCAATGACTCTTATCTAAACTAAAAATTTTGTCTTACTATTATGTCGTGTTTTCTTAGGCGGAATATGTTTTTGATTATCAATATCTATCAATGGGAACTACTTTTACATTTCACTTTAGTTCCCAAATCTTGGTTACTGCGTTACCTTTTTGATTTACCTCATTGGCAAATAGGCCAACTGTGTTTGAAAGTTGGTCAAATACCCCTCCAGATGAAGCATTAAATAATACTATACCGTGATTTCGAAAATATCCGTCAGCTCCCATTCTACCTACACCCTGAATTAAATAAGTAGCTACTTCACCTTTTGGATCCATTATCATTCCCTGTCCATGAATTTTAGATATCCCATGGACTCCGGGTTCTATCAGAACAGTTCCGAAATCTGAAACATCTGTGGTTCCTTTGTAGTTGCCTGCCCCTACCCATGAAACTTCCATTATTGGTTTATTTGGTTCAGGAATTCTCATTCCTGTACCTGAACTAAAGGTAACTAGAACAAGATCTCCAACCGAAGCAGTAACATTCTCTGGGTGGAGAGTTGGGTCCGCCATCATCATATTATCTGGAGGAGGCGCGAACGAAGTTTGTTGAGGAATGACACTATACGTGATCATTGCACTCAGCAGGATAGCCATGAACAAACTCACTATTGAATTGAAGAATTTGTATGATCTCAATTTCTCACCTATTTGTATGCATTTATTTTATAAATGAGTTACTGAACAAATTGTATTCACGAGTTGAAATCGCTATTTTGTGTGGTTCAATTAAATTATTGATGCGAGTTTATCTCAAATCTGGAAAAATGAATTTTCTAGCAAAGTGGATATCCGTTCAATCTAAATTTCAGGAAATTTACGTTATAAAATTCAAATTTGAAATCCATGATAATACTTCTTGTTTTTCCAATTTTGAAATCTCAATGCTTGTCTGCTGTAATATTTCAATTCCATCTTCCGGGTAAGAATCGAGAATAACTATCTTACTAATTCCAACACTGATAGCCATTTTGCTGCATTCCAGACACGGTGCGAATGTTGAATATAACGTAGATCCTTTGGTGCTTCCGGTCCTAAAGAGGGCACATTGCATTATTGCGTTTGCTTCCGCGTGGGTGCAAAAACATCGCTCTAGATTTTCCCCCGGCTTTATTTTGTTATTTTGTTTATCAAGGCATCGAGGACAACCTCCTTCAAAGCAGTTCTTAATTCCCGAAGGAGTACCGTTATATCCTGTAGCTATCTGTCTATGGTCTTTCACGATCACGCAACCAACTTGACGACTCAAACAATTTGATCGCAATTTTGCAATTTCAGCTTGAAGCATAAAATACGTATCCCAGTTTGGTCTAGCTTTCATCTTCTAAAGAGGACACTATTGTATATTTAATATAATCGATGGTTAAACCTGGAATAAAAATTTTTAAATATTATTTTCTATTGCAGCAATTGTTTTTCAAAACTTTCAACTGGTCCAGACAATCCCATCGTCTTGATTATGCTTTGGAACTCGTTCTTATCTCCATTTACAATAATTCTTATTCTGCCCTGTCCACTTTTTCTTAAAATATTATTAGCTTTCAAGTATTGCTTAATTTCTTTTACGGCATTAAAGGTTGGATCAACTATTCTTATTGAAGGAAACATCGAAACCAGATAGGATCTAATAAACGACAAATGAGTGCTTGATAACACCAAAACATCAACATTTGTTTCTTGCAAGCTTTCTAGGGTCCTAGATATGGTTTTAAACGTAAGTTCATCATTTTTAAGAAAAATACCCCTCTCTATAATATCTATTATCTGTGATGCATCAATTCTAGTTACAAATATATCTTGGGGTACTTCTGCTTTAATCCGTTCGTCAAGATGCCTGCTTGTTATGGTCGTTTTAGTCCCCAGAATTCCGATATGTTTCTTTTTCGTAATTTTTGTGGCTTCTTTTAGGGGGATAGATAGACCCAAGATTGGGATAGTACTCATGGATTTTATCTTGCTCAAAATTTGAATTGAGGGAGTAATAGAGGCAACAACAATCATTTTTGGAGAAAAACTTGATAGAATACTGATCGTATTTGCCATTATTTGTTCTAGCTCACCAACTGATTTTTCACCATAAGGAAAATTTTTTTTGTCTGCAAAATAAATAATATTTTCTTTTGAAATGTGACTCCGTATACCTCTAATAACAGAGAGTGATCCTAATCCAGAATCAAATACTGCTATAGACTTGTTGTGAATAATCAAGTTTCAATTTATTTATTGCAATCCCAATTTATATTATGAATAATTCATAAAGATCTAAAACAGAGTCAAAGGTAAAACAAATCATATCTTGCTATATGAAATACTGATTGAATTGGAGATAATTGGAGCAATGACAAGTTTTAGATATTTTAAACTTATGGATTGTGTTTCATTACAAACAAAAAATAATGATAGAGCTTTATGTTGAAGAATCACTGGGTTCTGCCGGAGGAAGAATTGGAGGAGCGGGATTTAGAAAGATAAGTAGAATTGTTTGATAATTCAATGTCCATAGCAACTGCACTCAAGGGTATTTCAAAGTTTGAAATAACGTCATCATCTTGAGTTTCGAATATCTTCTCAATACCACTTATTGTCTTATAACAAACAATTCTACTTATCTTTCTAAATCCCGCTCCTCCTATTCTTCCTCCGGCAGAACCCAGTGATTCTTCAACATAAAGTATGAATATCGTGTTGTCATTATTTTTACTCAAGTCAATATCAGCTTTACATACTACAATTTTTCTTGCTCCTCCAAGAAAGGTCCTATCTAATGATTTTGAATTATCTGACACTGCAATTCAAATAATCACTACTTCAGAAATATATCACTTTTGATAATTCATTTGAATTTTAACGAAGTATCACAAATCGCTGGTTTTGATCTTTCTTATTAATTCCAAAATGTTATCAACATCATTGGCTTCAGGGAATCTTTCTAGATATAAATTAAAAAATTCTAACGCTTGTTCGTATCTTTTTTTATGTAGAAATATCATCCCTTTATCTCTAAGGCAGTGTTGATCATCTTTATTGATGTCCAAGATCATTTCGTTCACCAGCTCAGCATTATCCAAATCCTGACATTCAAAAAAACTCGTTTTTAGATTGTTCAACATTCGTATGATAACATCATGATTTGATGCCTTATCAACCAGTTTTCTGGTCAAAGCAATGTTCATTTTGGGATAAAAATGATCTAGCAATTCTTTTAGGGAATAATCGTCCATTATTCTTCCTTCATTGAATGGATCAATTATTATCTCATTTTCCTCATCATCTAAAACATGTTTTACCATAAAGTGGGACGGAAAATTCACTGGATAAAGTCTGAAGTTTACTGAATGCGCCAATTGAATATATAATATTGATAACGTTATGGGATTTCCTGTTTTTCTTTTTATTACTATATTGAGCAAACTATTTGACGGATTGTAATAATCGTCTCGATTTCCCTTAAAATTTTCAATTTTATACAATTGATGATTTATTTTTTCGATTAGCTGAGTAGGCCTAATTTCGGATGAATTTTTCATCGATCTGACAATCTTCTTTCCAATTTCGTCAATTTTCGATAATTCGTCCTTTATAACCAAATGATCGTACGCTACAATGCGTGAAATGTGTAGTGCGTACTCTGCTAATTTTGAAGGATCGTTTATCTTCATCTCGCTGACAACATTGATGTGCCAATCATTCAGTGCTGTCTGGATATTTTTGGTCATTAGTCAGTTGAATTATTTGTTATCTTGAATATATAATTTTGATGAGCCTGACAAAATAGAGTTTAGGATGAAAATATATCAGGTGAAATTTTATTCTAATCAGAATTCTAGAGATGTATTGAATGAATAGATCTTAAGTTAAAGATTCGGTTAGCTTTTTATTAATTAAGATATACAAGATGTGGAGGCAATCTAACTTTGAATCTCACCATTGATGAAAAACGCAAGCGACTTAAGGATATCATAAAGGAAACAGGAATTGTAATCAAGGACGTAACATTATCTAGCAACAGAAAAAGTAAATTCTATTATGATATCAAATCAATTGTAAGTGAACCTGAAGGTGCTGCTCTCATCGGTGAATTAATGCTAGCAGAAATACTAAAAATAGAGCCCAAAACAAGGTCAGTAGGAGGATTAGAATCAGGAGCAATTGCTATTGCCACAGCCATAGTTTACTCTAGCTTTCAATTACAACCAACAAGCAGTGTATCTGGTTTTTTCGTTAGAAAGAGTGCAAAAGTATATGGTCTTGAAAAAATGGTGGAAGGGATTGTCCGAACTCCTGTAGCAGTAGTTGACGATGTAATCACGACTGGAAAAAGTGTGATGGATGCGGTATCTGCATTACGAAATCAAGGAATTAACAACATCAACATCATAAGTGTGATAGACAGAGAGATAAAAGAAAACTTGCTTGAACAAAACAACATGGAATTTC
>VBPR01000163.1 GCA_005877345.1 Nitrososphaerota archaeon | reverse complement strand
AACGGGACAGACGGACACCGATTTCTTGCATAAAGAGTCTCATCAGAATATGGATGCTGTAGCTATGTTCAAACCGATAACAAAATGGAGGTGGTCTATACGTAACGCTGATAGTATTCCCGAGATTGTTAGGAGAGCATTTAAGATCTCATTGGAAGAGAAAGCTGGCGCTGTACATCTTGAACTTCCTCAAGATATAGCAAAGATGCAATCGGACATAAAACCAATAAAGACTCAACAAGTATTTAGATCAAGACCAAACGAAGAGCTGATAGGAAAAGCAGCTAATCTAATACTTGAGTCAAAAACGCCCATACTCTTGGTTGGAAATGGATGTATAAGAGGTAGACCAAGTTTGTATGTCAGAAAATTTGTAGAGAAAACAGGAATATGTTCTATGAATACATTTATGGCCAAAGGAGTTATATCAGACAAGTCGGATCGACATCTTCATACAGTAGGAATAAGAGAAGCAGATCATGCCTCAATTGCCATGAGAGAAGCTGATTTGGTAATCGCAATAGGATATGATCTTGTTGAGTACAGTCCTAAACATTGGAATGGCAGTTTGGATAAAAAAATTATTCATATTGATTTTACACCCGCTGAGTCTGACACATACTATCCTCCAACAATAGAGATCGCCGCAGATATTGAATATACTATGTATGCTATCTTAGAGGAAATAGAGAGGATAAGGAAACAAGACGAGACAGAAGAAGAAAAACAAAGACAATATAGAATTCCACATTCTGATTCCCCAGAATTATTTAAAACAATCAAAAGAGAGATAGTTTGGAGATTACAAAGGTACAAGAATGACTTTTCGTATCCAATAAAACCTGAAAAATTAGTGCTCGACGTAAGAGATGCCCTTGATGAAAGTGATATCGTTATATCCGATGTTGGGGTACATAAACTTTGGATAGCAAAAATATACAATACCTACACTCCAAACACATGCATAGTTCCCAATGGTTTTTGTTCAATGGGATTTGCACTACCGGCAGCAATAGCTGCACAACTTGTAGATCCCAGTCACAAAATTGTTGCAATGTGTGGTGACGGTGGATTTCTGATGAATGTTCAAGAAATAGAAACTGCAGTAAGATTACGTTTACCTATAATAGTGATTGTTTGGTGTGATTATGATTATGGGATGATATCTCTGAAACAAATATATGAATTTGGCAGGAGTGCATTTACCAAATTCAATAATCCTAATTTTGTTAAACTTGCGGAAAGTTTTGGAGCAATAGGATACAATGTTAGATCCACTGAAGAATTCTCTAAGGTACTAGAAAAGGCAAAAGTGTCGAAATCGAGTCCGGTCATAATATCTATTGATGTAGACTATTCTAGAAATCGTCTATTGCTTGATGACAGCTTTGTGGTATAGCTACTCAAGTTCTTATTAAACAGATAATATCAGTATTAGACGATTTCTACGCATCTAGAGAGAATTACTCAAAAGCTCACCCTACACTGAAGTATGATAGAGATGCATGAATAACAATTTATTCAAGTGCATAAGATTGTAAATACCCTCAGATTGTTGGTGGACTAATTTAGAAAAAGAATTCAAAGGAATAGACATTTGACCTAGCTTGAATTCAATTCCCGATGATATTATTCTGGCAAAATAATTAAATACTTTCTTCCTCATATTTTTAATAATGAGTATTTGGGGAATTGAACCATCTGATTGGTTTACTAGGTTCATGAGAAATCGTTGGAGAGCACCATTTCCTGAAAAAGACTTCGGGGAATTTGATGATATGAGAAAAGAAATGGAGAGAATATTTGAAGAACAATTCCAAGAAATTCAATCGTCAGCTCCAAAGGAACTGGTCAGAGAATACGAAACGCCAGAAGGTGGCAAAGTAAAGGAGATTGGACCACTTGTCTACGGTTACTCTGTAACGATAGGACCTGATGGTAGACCAAATATCAAGGAGTTTGGAAATGTTAGACCTCCTGGTAGAACGGGGATAGGTACCGGCGGTAGAACCAGAAAAGCGGAATTAATAGCTGAAAGAGAACCTCTAGCCGATATAGTTACGACTGATAAGGAAACTAAAGTCGTAGTCGAATTACCAGGCATAACCAAGGAGGATATCAAAATAAATGCATATGATGGTTCTGCTGAAATTATTGCTGGAAAGGGTGATAGAAAATACAAACGTGTGGTTGAGCTACCTCCTGATGTAGATATAGAGACAGCAAGATCTACATTTAACAGTGGTCTTCTAGAAATAACTTTTGACAAGAAGAAAAAACCTGAGAGAAAAGGTAAGGAAATCAAGATAGAGTAGAATTGTAGTTTAGCAGTCGAAATAATATGACAAAAGCCCTTCTCTCCTAAAAAACATCACGATATTGCAGATAGTATAGGCAACTTGCAGGGCTGAAAATTTAATTAAAGTCCTATGCAGCACCTTATTCCAAACATATTATAGCATGAGTAATATTGATTTATTGTATAAAGAATTTTTTTGGTCAAGGGAATGATAACTTCATTTTCTCAGATAAAAACGATGATGTTGTCTTTTAAATTCTGGAGCTTTCAACGCTTATGTGAATAATTGCATTCGATGTTATGTTTGGTCTTGTTCTAGGATTGCTAAGTTTACCCACAAATATTATGAAAGTGCGCTTAAATAAAGGGACAAGATTAATTCGGACCCGTCGGGCTCAAATTTTATAGACTAACATTATTTTTAGACCTAATGATTCTCTAATTATTATTTACTTGATGATATCTAATAATATATTATTACTTTCAAATCGAACCCCTTATGAGCGAGGACGAAAACGTACAGAATCATTCCTTATTGTCATCCGCAAAAAACGATACTAGTACTAATACCACAAAGGGATTGCAAAGGTGGATTGATGCCTTAGACAAAAATGGTTAGATATAAAACATAGGAACAAGTTAATTATAAAATTCCAGACTGCAAGGTAAACCTGATGAGACAAATAACCCTGAACGTACGGATGAACTAACAAGAAAATTTACGCTCTACATAAATATCAGCTTATTATATATGCAACAAGATTGCTTGCCACAAGTAGAATAAAGATAACATATACAAAAAATTAAGGTATTTTCTTCATCAGTATATTTTCAATTACAGTCTTAATATCGATTACTTTATTCCTTATTTTCGCACAAGTACCCTTAGAACAACAGATAGAGGATAGTAACGCGAGATTCTATAAACCGTTTGAAAGTTTATCAATTGAAAAAATGGAGGAGGTCTGGAAACATAGCGATGATGTTATCTGCATACATCCGGGTTGAGAGATGTTTACTAGTTGGACAGCAATAAGGGAAAGTTGGGTAAGGATATTTGAAAATACTAACAAAATAGAATTTTTTATCACAAATGTAAAGGTAAAAGCATTTGAAAAGATAGCAATTGTTGTTTGTTTAGAAAATATTGATTCTGATATAGAGAACAAAAATATTGTTCGAACGGGTGTCATGGCTACAAATATCTTTGAAAAACAAAATGTCAACAACAACAAATACAATAATGAGTGGCTAATGGTACATCACCATGGTTCTTCAGTAGCAAATTATATGCCTCCTAACGTTTTTGTCTAATGGTCGATAAGGCTATAATTTTCTTATTAGTGGCAAATTAAGAAAACTTTAAAGCTTAGCAGTTCATACCTATATCAGAATCCTAATTTTAGACCGATAGCGTCGTGGGTACCGACGGGCCCGTAATAAAATTAGTTCACTAATTGGATTCTAGCATCATAAGAAAATGACTAATGAGCAAAGGCATCAATAAGAAAACCTTTCATATAATCAAGCCATGAAAAGATCATAAACATGTCAAATGATACGGAAGTTGGTAAAATAGGACAGTGTAGTAGGTGTAGAGGAAAAAAATTATATTTTATGAATCCACGAGTGAATTACGTCCAGACCATATTAGATATTTGTGTAAGTAACGCTATGAAGAGAGGTGTTTTTGCGATATAAGTTTTTAGACTTTTAGATTTTTCACGCCCTCGGTTTTGTTCGCTTTCGCCTCCTGATTTTAGCGTATTTTTTGCTTTCTGCTCTCCTTGCACTGTAAGCATGGGTTCTCTTCTCGTTTATCTTGCGCATTCTTGTTATGAAACTGTAGTCGACAAATATAAAGAGAATGTAAACACATATTCAAGGATGTCGAATTATTTCAAGTGGACTTTTAACACAAATCTAAATTGTAAAATGGATAATGGATCCGAATTGTTAACAATCCCGATCCCGACGGGCCAGCGATAAAATTAGTTCTTTTATGGGATTCTGGATGATAAATAAGGAGCATCAACAAATAGCTTTATACTGACGAATGTTTATCTTTTACCTAAATGTACGGACCTTGCAATTCTTGCTCCAAAGACTTTGATGAACTAACCCAAGGAGTTCGGTATCTAAGCACGAGCATTGGACTTTTATTCTTCTGCTCAGATGTTTGCTGCAAAAACTACCTTACCAAGAATCGCTACTGCCAACTCTGTGTAATGAATTTTAATGATGCTGCAAAATGGATAAGTTATTTTTTCTAGAAAAACATGAAAAGATTTCCTTGTTTCGTTTGACTCCATCGAGTTTGAAAATAGACGAAATTGTTCTAACTCTTGTAATTGCACGCTCTATTTATTAACTGTGAGTAAATAAACATACCATATACTTCGTAAATATTAAAATTGATGCGGAATTATAAATTTATTGACTAAGGATGTGCTATTGTAACCATTGAGCAAAGTAAGTATGCCGGGCAAAATTTTTGGAACTGTCGTGTCTCATGGATTAAAAGGAAGAATGTTGACAAAAAATGAACTTCAAATGTTGTGTGAGTCAAGGGATATGGATGAACTAGTAACAAGAATGAAGAATACGGTTTATCTTGATGCATTAGCGAAGCTTACTAAACCCTATACCGCTGATAAAATAGAAAATGCACTGAAGGAATATTTAGTGAATACACATGCGAAAATGGTCAATATTTCTAGTGGGGCCAAAATTCTTAGCTCTTATTTCATGAAGCATATTACATGGAATTTAAAGATGATTTTGAAAGGTAAAGCTCTGGGAAAATCCTATGATGAACTATTACCCAAGATAAATTTGAGAGCGGAGGAACTGGTGGGTAGGCGTGATCTTGTAGTTAAGGCTCTTGTTTCAAAGAATTTGGATGAGGCCATTTCTGCCCTTGCAGGGAGTGAATTTGCTGACGATGTTACCAAAGCAGCTACGATATACAAAGATAAAGGAGATGTGAGGGTTTT
This sequence comes from Nitrososphaerota archaeon, assembly GCA_005877345.1. Lineage (GTDB taxonomy): Archaea > Thermoproteota > Nitrososphaeria > Nitrososphaerales > Nitrososphaeraceae > TA-21. The sequence goes on along the minus strand of VBPR01000163.1, from coordinate 9,487 downwards.
TGATGTATATCTTGATCATGTTTTCTATCATGACTTAGGCAGAGCAATGAATACTGAATCACAATCTATGGAGGCAAAGAATATAGTTTCAGTAGATATTGACTCTTACAATGTGCTAGCTATTCTTCGAGGAAAATTTTGGAATCTGTCCCCTGATGACATTAATCAGCTCATTGTAACCAATACCTCTAAGGTAACAAAAGATACACTACAAAAAATGATCAACGCTGAAAAAATACCAGAGGCAATCGCAGAGTTGTCCACCACTGTTTACAAAGACATAGTTCCCCAAAATCCAACTAGTGATATAGACTCCATATTACAAATAGAGAAGGGATTTGAACAAATTGGGCTGAAGCGAGCACAGTCAGCTTTTAGAACCATGTTTAGTGTGGGCATTGTACTTGCCGCCCTAAAACTGATCATGGTAGAAGTTAGAAATTTGTCAGCAATAGCATCTGGGATTGAACAGAAAATTCCAGGAGATACAATAGTGTCAAAGTTAATTAATATCAATTAGGATCTTTCGATTCGGTAGCACAGATTTTACCATCCATGTGATTCAAATGTAGATGAGTCTAAAACGTAAAATCATAAAAAATATTTTTGCGAATTGAGCTTGTTTCTATATCTAACTAGAACCTTTTTCCGACCAAATAAGATTTGAATAAAGCATCTTTGGAAGTAATTTCTTGAATTCGACTCCTTCACCCCTATACCATTTTGGGAACCATTCGTAAAGGTGTAATCTAATATCCTGAATATATACAATTAATCCTTCAATAAGCATGATTCCTATATTACCTCCTATCAAAACTGCCAATCCTCCTCCATGCTCGTATGATTGATTGACCGTTACCAAGAGAGCAGCATGTACCAATAGCATGATTCCAAGTCTGGTATAACTAATCACATTAGAAAGAACTTCAATTATCCTTACTAGTAAAACTTCAATAACAATTCCCATCAATCCTCCTCCTTCATCATAACCATGTTTTGCAGCAAGTTCTTGTTCTTTTTTTCCTCCGTAAATCATGATTCCCGCAGTTGCAATGATTATAGGAGGTGCTGCTTTGGCAACTAAATTTACTGTTACCCAGTCTCCAAATAGATATGTCAACCATGGTACCGGTTCATTATGAATTACTCCAGTTATTCCAAACATACCTATTATATCGTATTGTGAACCTATCGCAGCAAGTATCAATGCTACTATGGCTAGAAATTGTATTATAGTAGGTATATCATGTGTTAGGATGACAAGTTTGTTTTTTTCTAGGATATCTCTTCTAAGTCTTAGAAAAAGTGCCAATAACAAGTGCATGATACCAATAGCAACCGATACTGCCAGTATATTTACTACCTGTTCAAATGTTAATTCTGAAACATTCAAAGCTCCCACTAGACCATCCAATGGTGCAAATAGGGCTGCCAGTACAGAGAACTCATTTATGTGAAAACCAAAGATTTCTCCTGTTCCTATACCTGCTATGCTAGCTGCTGCACCACTCGCAGCCAACAATGTTGCCCATGTCTTTAAACTTCCATTTGCCCTATACCGTAAGAACATCCCCAATCCAAAAAGCAGAAGGCCATGTCCCAAATCTGCAAACATTATGCCATAAAAAAAAGGCCATACGAAGGCAATAATTGGAGTCGGATCTAATTCACCATAATCAGGAAGTCCCTGAGTTTCAGTTATTACTTCAAAGGTCTTTGCATACCTATTATTAAGAAGCAGTGATGGAAGTTGATTGCCAGAATCCTTATCTAAACTGGCAGGCTCAGTAATAGAGAGATAGCTATTTGTGAGATTTTTGAACTTTTTCTCCATGCCGTTTGGGATATATCCTTGGATAAGCGCAAAATTCTTTGTTCCTCCTGGCTTTCTTGTTACCTCCAAAATATCTTTTGCGACCTTGGATGATTCGTACAATGAAAGCAATTTGGGCAAGAGTGATACTTTCAACTTTTCAATTTTCTTAACAATTTCAGCGGATTTTTTTTCGAGCTCCTTACAGGTCTTTTGGCATTGATCAAAAGCGATACTTGGATTTTGTGGCAATTCAGGTGGAATTTGTATGGGATGCACATTGAAGCTTCTAAGCACTTTCATGATTTTTTCTGAATCTTCCTGTGAACCAATGACAGTAATAGAAGATTTCTTATCGTCAAGTTTGAACGGTTGTACTATCAGGTCACTTAAACTATTTTGTATCTCCTTAATATCCTTAGAATTAACAATAAAAATTTCTACAAAAAATGTCTTTAGCTTACGTAGTTCGGATAATTCCATTTTAAGTTTTGAAGCACTGCCAATTGCAGCCTGTGCGTTACGGTATTCCTCAAGCTCCTTTTCAATTTGCTGTTGATTTTTCAGTAGAGATATCGGTTCTTTTAATAGAACGTTACTTTTTTGCTCCAATTCGACAATAAAATTCTGAATATCATTTATCTGGTAATCAGTTTTTTCTTGCGGGGCACCTTTGAAAAGAGTGGCCATTACACCAGTTTCAGGCGGTATGCTTAAAGCTCTAATAACTTCATCAATATCTTGATATAATTTTTGGGCATTTAACAAAAGATCATCGAAATATGGATTACTATGTTCGGAGGGGTTTTGCAATGGATGAAACCATTCCAATTCTGTCAACTTACTGACAGCTTCGTGAGTTTCAACTCTTGGCAGAATCAGGGTTGTCTTCAGAAGTTTGGCCTGTCCCATAGTATTGAGTTGTTTGATTATTAATTCTCCTTAAAATCTTTCCCTTTTGTCCGGTTCGAGGACTAATTCAGTGATTTGTATATTGGTTTTTCAATTAACCATCCTTGGTTATCCCATAATTATCTCTATGTTCAGCATGGAAAATCGTTGTTTTTACTAGCAGATATCTGACAAAAAAATTTGGCTACTATTTAGTTCGAAGATACTAGATTTAGTAGACACAGAAATAGAATAAATTCGTCAGAGTTGTCTTTCTTTAATCACTGACCCAAGATTATGAACATCATTACAATACCATAGATTGCAATGGATTCTACCATACCGACAAATATGAAGACTCTAGATTGCATCTTTGGATTATCGCTTATAGCTGCCAAACCAGCAGCACCCACAAATCCTAAGCCAATTCCTGATCCAGCAGCTGCAAGACCAAAGGCCATGCCTGCACCAATAAACTTGGATGAACTGGCAGCCACCGACGTAGCCGTTTGATTAGCCTGTGCATATACCCAATTGTTATAGAAGATTAGAATGCTAGAAGTTATAGCAATGGTCAGAAGAGTAACACCAACTTTTTCTCTGTTAACACTCATCATACATGGGTTCGAAATTGAAGGCCATATTTAATTATAACTAAGGAAGGATGAAAGATGCCTGATTTCATATCTAATATATGGAATGATTTCAGTCATTTGTTATAATTTCGCAAATTGTTCCATACCTCAGCAAATCCTATATTAATAAAATTCTTATTTTCATTCCTCAAGCAGTTAGTTCTAATAGTACAGTTGACGGGAATTGAGATTTTTGGGGAATAATAGATTAAGAAATTGCTAAGTGTGGTTAGACATTTGAAAGAGCTTTTTTCTTGTAAGAGGAGATATCATTTTTTACATTCTCAACCATCGAATCATGCTCTGATTGTAAATTTTGTTTTGATTCTTTAAAATATCCTGATATGACATCGTTATCCATTTTTTTGGCCGCCATAGATATTCTTTGGTTTTTTCTATTCTATATTCTTTTTCTTGTCCAAAACGACTTTTACCTTCTTAAGTCTGACAAATTCTTCTCTTTCACGTTCCTCCAAAGTTCCTTTAATGAAGGATATTGCATTTTGATACTGTGGAATAATAACAAATTCAAGTGCATTAATTAATTTTTGTGTTTTTTCAAGTTCCTTAGCTAGACTAAAAATTGCATTTTCATACTCTGCCGCTTTACAGATCTGTGGAAGCACATTCTTTATCTGTTTAGATGCCTTGTCAACATAGACATTTGTTTCTGAAAAGCCATAAGAAAGATCCTGACCCCCTTCTTTGGTTTTTATCTGTAGAGTAGGAATCTTAACATCAACAATTCTCCTCACGTTTACATTCACTTCCATTATACCTGGAGTAGAATCTGATATTGATTCAAGCGTGGATGTACCTAATGACATGTAGGAATCATAAACTGCTGAATAAATATCAGAGAGTGGAGACCATATATCTCCTCTTGTCTTGTTAGCTTCTTCTATCATTTCATCAATTTTTTTAAGTAAGACTTCTCTTTTATCATCAAGTATTTTGTGAACCATGGTACTAACTTGCAAAGATCTTCTTATCTTTATCAGTTCAATTTTTGTTGCAGTAACATTTTTACCAAAAGACATTTTGATGAATATCTACTTACTTGTTTGCTTTATAATATTGTTGAATATGTTTGTCCTTAATTTTAGTTAGTTCTCCTTCTGGTAATGTTGCTAGTATATCCCATGCTCTACTTAGTGTTTCATCCAAGTTTCTATTTTCGTCAGGACTTTGTTTTAAGAAATGGGTTTCGAAACTATCACCAGCGTCAAGATACTTCAAATCAACTCCTGTCAAACCTGCCTTTCCTACAATTTCTGCTAATGCCCTAACCTCTTGAGCTCTGGAATAAGCGTCGTATAATTGGTTACCAACTTCCATATGATCGGACCTAGTTTTTCCTTCTCCCACCCCATCTTTCATTAATCTAGAAAGGGACATCATTACGTTTACGGGTGGATATATTCCCTTTCTGAATAGATCTCTTCCAAGGACAATCTGTCCTTCTGTGATATAACCAGTCAAATCGGGTATAGGATGTGTAATATCATCTGCTGGCATTGATAGAATCGGCATTTGAGTAACACTGCCATTCTTTCCCTTAAGTCTACCCGCTCTCTCATAATTATTTGCCAGATCAGTATACAGATATCCAGGATAACCCTTTCTACCTGGAACTTCTTCTCTTGCTGCACTTATCTCTCTGAGTGCTTCGGCATAATTGGTCATATCAGTTAGAATCGCCAAAACATGCATTCCAAGATCAAATGCAAGATATTCAGCGACTGTTAAAGCCACTCTAGGAGTAATAATTCTTTCAATCGCAGGGTCATCTGCAAGATTAACAAACAATACACTCCTTCTTAATGCGCCAGATTCTTCCAAGCTCCTCTTGAAGTACTGGGCTTCAGAGTACTGGACACCAATTGCAGCAAACACTACAGCAAAGTCTTCGTTTGTTCCTACAACAGTAGCTTGACGTGCAATTTGTGCCGCTAGTATATTGTGTGGCATCCCGGAACCAGAAAAAATTGGTAGCTTTTGACCTCTTACCAAAGTCAACATCCCGTCAATGACAGAAACTCCTGTTTGAATAAATGAAGTTGGATATTCTCTACTTTGAGGATTCATGGGCTCTCCGTTAACATCAAGAAATTTATCAGCAACGGGATCAGGGAAGCCATCGTTTGGTCTTCCAAGGCCATCAAATACGCGTCCAAGTAATTCTTGGGATACTGGCATGGCCATAGTTTTTCCAAGAAACTTGACTCTTGTTCCAGTAATTGCTAATCCCGTCGTTCCTTCAAAAACCTGAACTACAGCCTTGCCGTTCCCTATTTCTAGAACTTTTCCTAATCGTCGTTCACCATCATCTGTTTCTATTTCTACAAGTTCATCAAATGAAGCTGTTGTTACTCCATCTATTATCATAAGTGGTCCTTTTATTTCTGCTATTTTGGTATACTCAATTCCAGTTGTTTTAGACAGATACCTTTACCTCCTCAATGTCCCCTTTGAATGAATCTGATAGTTGTTTATCTATTTCATCTAACTTTGAAATCTGTTCATCCGTAACCTCAAATTTTGCTTTTAATAGAGTGGTTATTATTGGCAAAGCTCTAATATCTGCTAATGACTTTCCTTCTTTAAGTGCCTTCTGTGATTCTTTATAGAACTTTACCATAAGTCTTACCAATTTTAATTGTTTAACTGGACTACAATAAGTATCAACCTTATCAAAAGAGTTCTGCTGCAAAATACCAATCTTTAACATTCTAGCTACTTCCATGACAAGCTTCTCTTCATCTGGAAGTGCTTCAGGTCCCAATAATCTAACAATTTCTTTTAGAGTATCTTCACGTTGCAGTATATGGTATGATTCAGCTCTCAAGTCATACCAATCAGGGCTTACGTTTTCCTTCCACCATTTAGAAATATCTTCAAGATAACCAGAATAAGACTGCATCCAATTAATTGATGGATAATGTCTAGAATATGCTAATCTAGTATCTAGTGCCCAGAAAGTCTTGATAAATCGAATTGTATGAGTCGTTACTGGTTCGGTAAAGTCCGCACCTGATGGAGATACTGCGCCCACTATAGTCACAGACCCAGAACGATCTGGTGAACCTAGTGCTCTTATTCGTCCTGCTCTTTCATAAAATTCAGCGAGTCTTGATGCCAAGTATGACGGATAACCCTCTTCTGCAGGCATTTCTTCCAATCGACCTGACATCTCCCGAAGTGCTTCTGCCCATCTACTTGTAGAATCAGCTACGAGAACCACATCATACCCCATATCGCGATAATACTCGGCAATAGTAACACCTGTATAAATTGATGCTTCTCTAGCGGCGACCGGCATGTTACTAGTATTAGCAACAAGTACTGTTCTTTCCATTAACGGCCTTTGAGATCTAGGGTCAATTAAATGTGGAAATTCTACAAGTACTTCTGTCATTTCATTGCCTCGTTCTCCACATCCAATATAGACAACAACCTGAGAGTCTGCCCATTTAGCAATTTGATGCAACGTTACAGTCTTTCCAGTACCAAATCCACCTGGGATACCACCAGTTCCTCCTTTTGCGATTGGAAAATACGTGTCGATAATTCTTTGGCCGGTAACTAGTGGTACTGTCGGATCATATCTTTCAGCATAGGGTCGAGGTTTTCTAACAGGCCACTTGTGATACATCTTTAATCCAATTTTATCTCCGTTCTTACTATTAGCCTGTCCGATGACATCTTCTAAATCATAATCGCCCTCCTTGACAATTTCAGTAATTGTTGCCTCAGGAAAAATTGGTGGAACCAAAATTTTGTGAGTTAAAAGAGGAGTTTCTTCAACTGTCCCGAGAATAGATCCTCCAAAAATAGTATCATCTTTTTTCACAGTTGGATTAAATTTGAATTTTTTCTTCATATCAACAGGGCTAGTAGTTATGCCTCTTCCGATGAATGCTCCAGATTTTTCTGCAATGTCATCCAACGGTCTCTGTATACCGTCATAAATCCTTCCAATAATTCCGGGACCAAGAAGGACCGAAAGTGGTTGTCCTGTACCAACAACCTCTTCTCCTGGTTTAAGACCGGATGTAGATTCATAAACTTGAATAAAAGCTACATCTCCGGTTAATCTGATAACTTCACCAATTAATTTTGATTCTCCAACCTCTACTGTCTCATACATTTTTACTGATGACATTCCATCAGCCCTAACAGCTGGACCGCTAACCCATACTATTTTTCCTTTTGCTACCATCTACTTATTTTCGCCCCTAAGCAGGTGGACTATATCTTTCCTTATTAAAGGTTTGAGACTTTCAATACTCGAATCAAGTGTGTTATCTAAAGTCATTGTTCCGTCTACCGAAGTTGCTTTAATTCCACCAATTATATCTATTAGCTCGTCTGACACGGTTATTTTCATTTTCTTTTCGGTTGATATTTCCGATGATAACTTTTTTACCAGTTTCAAATCAGTTTTATTACATTGTATGATTATTTCAAAACCTAGCTTTGCGGCGGTATCTTCTATTATTCTGGTTAATAATTTTTCATAATTTTTCTGGCTATTCCTTTCTGCAAGTTTTTCCCTTGCTTTGTTAAAAATTTCATCAATAGCTGATTCGATAATAAGTAGTTCCTTGTTCCTAGCGTTTAATGTGCTTGATCCTATTATCTGACGCTTTAGATTTTCACCCTGTTTTTTTGATGATTGAATAATATTTTCATATTCAACTTGAAGACTGCTCTTAGAAGATTCTAAATTTTTTAACGAATTTTGAAGTGCTGAGTCAATCTCAGAAATTAGTGCTGATTCTTTTTGCGAAAGAACTTTATCAATGGTTCTTTCTAAAGAATTTAAACTCATTCATTGATTTTTCAGAACTACGTGATTTTAATCTTTTGATAGGAAGATATCATGAAGAAAAACGAATTTGAGTGGCTGGTTTATTTTGCTAATCTAGGTAAAGTTGTGTCATAACTATTATACTGTATTTTACAACCTAGTAAGATCATGAGCCTCTACATACTTCGCATGTAAAGGTACCTTCAGAGTACATTAATACATCTGACCACTCTCCACAATCATCACAATATCCCGAAACAGCAGATGCCGGTCTACCAATTTCTCCCCTTATCATAGCCGCCTTCTCAGACACTACATCGACCAATTCTGGAGTAACAGCAATAACGTCAGAGGCGGAAATAATTCCAGCTAATCTGTCCTTATAAACTACTCCCAATCTCTTGATATTATTTTTTCGTAATATGCGCGCCGCCTCAGTTATTCCTTCTCCTGCTTCGACTGTGTGTATCGGTTTCATTACTTTTGCAGCATCAATTGATGTCAGTTCTAAATTACTTGCAACAACGTTTGAAACAACATCCCAGTCAGTGACAATTCCAACAGGTTTTTCGTTTTCGGTAATAATCACACTACCAATATTGTGCTCTTTCATTTTCATTGCAATTTCCACAACGTTGTCACTGGGACCAGCTGTGATTACAGGGCTGTTCATAATATCTCTTACAAGAACTCTTGTCGTCATGGTTGCATCGGTATTTTCTACAAGTTTTTTTGCCACAATATCATTTAGCAAGTTTACTTTAATTGTCTTTCTAATCTCCTTTTTTATAATACGTCATACTTGGACAAGAATAAGGATCCCATTGGTACTCTAAATGAACCACTCCTTTATATCATTCATAGATTGACCTCTTTCAATACGTTCGATTTTGGATTGCCCTGATGGCAACATTCTAATAAATTCATCTAAGTCTATTTTTTTTAAATAATCTGCTAAATCTGATTCAAATTCAGAGATTACTCTTACAAATTCACTTTTAACCTTCTTTGCCAGATTCATTGGATCGAAATCGCCAGGCAACAATGAAGCAAATACCAAACTTCTTCTTCTGATAGCATTTGACGGTCCACAGACAATTGTATATCGCTTATTTTCAATTTGAATTAATCCAATAGATAATTTTAATTCAACGCCTTTGCAAAAATTTCTCTTACCCTCAATGACAAAAGAACCCTTTGGAAGATATTGACCGGTTGGAGCGCCCTTCTTTACCTGATTAGGGAATACCCAATACGCATCCCCACTAGACAATCCATCTTTCCATGCTCTGCTGAACGATACTGTTGCTTGAGCCGTCTCATCTACAAAATTAC
>VBPR01000162.1 GCA_005877345.1 Nitrososphaerota archaeon | reverse complement strand
AATACGATCAATTCAGAATCATCATCGAACACTCAGATTGGTTCTGCCAATGGTGGTAATAAGACGCCAACAGTAAACGGCAGCAACACAACCACACCAACAACTTCTATAATCTCCGCTATCGATGGTAACAATAATACTATATCCAATAATGGAATTAGTAAATCTACTTCGATTAGATTTAGCCTCTCGCGTACAGATATCGGTGGTGTTGGAGTAGGTCCCCTTCAATGTAATATAGATAACTCCAAATATGTTCGCTGTACCAGCCCATTCATATTTTCTAATTTATTTAAAGACGGTACCCATACGTTTAAGGTTAGAGCGCAAGACAGCGCCGGAAATAAAAGTTCGTCGCCAGCGTCATTCACTTGGAATGTAGACACTCTATCTCCTACTACATCCATTAACGCTGCTATTGATGGCAATAAGACCAATGTAGCCAACGGAACCAATACCAATTCCAATTCCATGTCATTTGAATTCTCAGGTAATGATACTGGTGGTAGTGAAGGTAAAGCAGGGGGTATCAACCACTTTGAATGTAATATAGATAACTCCAAATATGTTCCCTGTACCAGCCCATTCATATTTTCTAATTTATTAAAAGACGGTACCCATACCTTTACTGTCATGTCTGACGATAACGCCGGAAATAAAGATTTAACTCCAGCATCTTTTACATGGACCGTAGATACTTTAGCTCCTCATATCTCTATTAATACTGCTACTGATGGTAATGGCAAATTCATGACTACTGGTGGTGACACATCATCTAACTCTGCGACACTGGCATTCTCAGGTAACGATACTGGTGGTAATGAAGTTAAAGGGGTAGGAATAAAGCAGTTTGAGTGTTCGTTAGATGGAGCATCATTCTCTATCTGCTCAAGTCCTGTTCAGTTTACTTCTGTAGATTTAGCAGAAGGCACCCATACGTTCCAGCTAATCGCTGAAGATAACGCAGGAAACATAAATTCTTTGCCCGAATCGTTTACATGGGCTGTAGACACTGAACCACCAACCACGACTATTGATTCTTCCACCGATGGTTATAAAAGGGAAGTAAGTAACGGAGGTAACACGGCTTCTGACTCGATAATATTTGCGTTCTCGGCAATTGATACTGGAGGTAAAGAAGGTAATGGCGTTGGAATAAAGCAGTTTAGATGTAAGACGGATAACTTAGATTTTGCTTCTTGTACCAGCCCAATCCAACTTAAGAACCTACGTGATGGCGGTCATACGTTGGAGGTAATGTCTGAGGATAATGTTGGTAACATAAGTCCTACTCCTGTGTCATTCAGCTGGAAGATAGACAAAGTTCCCCCCACTACGACTATCACCAGTGCCGTTGATGCTAACGAGAGTTCTATGGCTAATGGTAGTAATACCAGATCTAAAGCTATAGCGTTTTCATTTATTGGTAACGACACCGATGGTAATGAAGGTAAAGGATTAGGAATAAGAAAATATGATTGCAACATAGATGGCTCCAATTTTACTACATGCACAAGTCCGCTGCAATTAACTCCCACCAACATAACTGATGGTTCTCATACCTTTAGGGTATTATCTGAAGATAACGTTGGAAATAAAGATCCATCCCCTGCATCATTTAACTGGACGGTTGATTCAATAGCACCTACTGCGACTATCAATACCGCAATCGATGGTAATAAGAGTGCTATAACTAACGGCAGCAATACTAAATCTAACTCTGTGGTGTTTAAATTCTCAGGTAACGATACTGGCGTCGGAATAAGTAACTTTGAATGCAGTTATGATAATTCTAATTTTACTACTTGTATCAGCCCTGTCCAATCTAACAAGTTGACCGACGGTGCTCATAATTTTAAAGTTAGAGCCAAGGACAATATCGGAAATCTGGATCTCTCTCCACAATCTATTAGTTGGACCGTAGACACAGTAGCACCCCTTACCTCTATAAACTCTGCTTTTGATGGTAATAAATCCGCGATTAGCACTGGTGGTAACACGTCATCGAACAATGTGATATTTTCATTCTCAGGTACCGATAGTGGTGTAGGACTTGACCACTTTGAGTGCAGTGTAGACAACTTAAAATTTGTCACATGTACTAGCCCTCTCCAAATTGACAGCCTAAGAGATGGTGTGCATACGCTAGTGGCTCGCGCCCACGACGGTGTTGGAAATAAAGATCCATCCCCTGCATCATTTAGCTGGACCGTAGACACAGTAGCGCCCCTTACCTCTATAAACTCTGCTTTTGATGGTAATAAATCGGCCATTAGCACTGGTGGTAACACGTCATCAAATAATGCCATATTTAGTTTTTCAGCTAACGACACTGGCGGCAAAGAGGATAAGGGGGTAGGAATCAATCACTTTGAATGCATTCTAGACAATTCCAACACTATTACTTGTACTAGCCCCCTGGAAATCAATTCCCTAAAGGAAGGTAATCATAATTTGCAGATATTCTCTAAAGACAATGTCGGAAATATGAGGACATCTCCAGCCTTAATGAGCTGGAATGTAGATACTATACCACCGACTACTTCTATAACTTCTGCAAATGATGGTAATAATCAGACAATAAATAACAACGGTAATAGCTCTTCTACCTCAATAAAATTCACCTTTGCAGGTAACGACTCTGGTGGTCTCAGGGTAACTCATCTAGAATGTTCTTTGGATGGGGGGCCATTTTCTCTCTGCACAAGCCCTACCCAGTATTCCTCAGCCAATATTTCAGACGGTGTTCATATTTTTGAGGTAAGGGCTCAAGACAATGTTGGAAATAAAGACCCGTCTCCTTCTTCATATAAATGGACTGTGGACACAGTACCGCCGGATGCCAATATTGACTCTGCCACCGATGGAAATAGAACTAGTATCAGCCCTGGTGGTAACACATCATCTAACTCTGTAACATTTAAAATCTCGGGAAACGACACTGGTGGTAAAGAAGGTATCGGAGTGGGTATCAATCACTTCGAATGCAGTATTGATAATTCCAACTTTACTACCTGTATCGGCCCTGTCAAATCTAACAACCTGACCGATGGCGCTCATATTTTTGAGGTAAGGGCTGAGGACAATGTTGGAAATATAAGCCCATCTCCATCATCATTTACATGGACTGTAGATACAACACCACCTTCTACTGCCATTGACTCTGCCACTGACGGTAGTAATGCCACCGTAACTAATGGCAATAACACCAAATCTACCTCAATGACATTTATGTTTTCAGGTAACGATACTGGGGTCGGAATAAGTAACTTTGAATGCAGTATTGATAATTCCAACTTTACTACCTGTACCAGCCCTGTCCAATCTAACAACCTGACCGACGGTACTCATAATTTTAAGGTTAGCGCTAAAGACCATGTCGGAAATATAAGCCCATCTCCATCATCATTTACATGGATTGAAGACACAATACCGCCTTCTACTACCATCGACTCTGCCACAGACAGTCATCATGAGAAGATTGTTATGAATGGTAACTCCTCAGCCAACTCAATACTAGTTAAATTTGCAGGTAACGATACTGGTGTAGGAGTCGATCACTTTGAGTGCAGCATAGACAACCTTAAATTTGTTAGCTGTAACAGCCCCCTCGAAATTAACAGCCTAAAAGATGGTACTCACACTTTAGCTGTACTATCTGAGGATACCTCAACAAATACGGATCCTTCTCCAGCATTGTTCAGGTGGGCTGTAGATACAATCCCACCTACAACCATAATAAACTCTGTCGTAGATGTTAACCAAAGCTCAGTAACTAATGGTGGTAGTACTAAATCCACTTCAATGTCATTTATATTCTCGGGTAACGATACTGGCGGTGTAGGCATAGATCACTTTGACTGCAGTATTGATAATTCCAACTTTGTTACATGTTCCAGCCCAGTTCAATTTAACAGCCTAAAAGATGGTGCTCATATTCTTCAGATAAGAGCTGAGGACAATGTCAGAAACATAGATCCATCTTCATCATCATTTACATGGAACGTAGATACAACACCACCTGCAACATCTATAAACTCTGCTACAGATGGTAATAAAAGTGCTGTAACTAATGCTGGTACTACCAAATCCACTTCCATGACATTTGCATTCTCTGGTACTGATACCGGCGGTGTAGATCATTTTGAATGCAGTATAGATAATTCTAACTTTACCATATGTACCAGTCCCATTCAATTCAATTCTGTCAACTTAGGTGATGGTACCCATACGTTTAGGGTCTTGTCAGAGGATAATTCAACAAATAAAGACCCGTCTCCTGCCTCATTTACATGGACTGTAGATACTGTACCTCCTAATACTACTCTAGTTTCTGCTATCAATGGTAATGGAACTGCTCTTAGGACAGGTGATAACACCTCTTCTAATTCGATGACTTTTGCATTTTCCGCTAACGATACTGGTGGTAATCAAGGTAAGGGGGTGGGCATCAATCACTTTGAATGTAATATAGATAACTCAAAATTTGTCACCTGTACCAGCCCCTTCACATTCCCTAAGTTACTAAATGATGGGACTCATACTTTCAATGTGCTGTCCATCGATAATTCGAGAAATAAGGATACATCTCCATCATTATTTACATGGACTGTAGATACAAAACCACCTGCAACATCTATAAACTCTGCTACAGATGGTAATAAAAGCGCCGTAACTAATGGTGGTACTACCAAATCCACTTCCATGACATTTGCCTTCTCTGGTACTGATACCGGCGGTGTAGGTATAGATCACTTTGAGTGTAATGTAGATGGTTTGACCTTTGTCACCTGTACCAGCCCCTTCACATTCCCAAGTCTGTCTGAAGACGGTCAGTATACTCTGGAAATAAGGGCTCAAGACAGAGTCGGAAATAAGGATCCATCCCCGGCATCTTTCACATGGACCGTGGATACATCTCCGCCTGCAACTACTATCGACTCTGCCACTGATGGTAATAACAGAGTCATAACTGCAGGGGGTAACACATCTTCCAACTCTATGATTTTCTTGTTCTCTAGTATCGACAGTGGTGTAGGAGTTGATCATTCTGAATGTAGCATAGACAATTCGAAGTTTACTGTCTGTACCAGCCCATTACAGTTTACCTCAACCAACCTAGGAGACGGCACCCATACACTCAAGATATTGTCTGATGACAAAGTTGGAAATAAAGCCTCAGCTCCTTCATCATTCAACTGGACCGTAGACACAGTACCTCCAAAAACCTCCATAAACTCTGCTACAGATGGAAATAAAAGCGCCGTAACTAATGGTGGTACTACCAAATCCACTTCCATGACATTTGCCTTCTCTGGTACTGATACCGGCGGTGTAGGTATAGATCACTTTGAGTGTAATGTAGATGGTTTGACCTTTGTCACCTGTACCAGCCCCTTCACATTCCCAAGTCTGTCTGAAGACGGTCAGTATACTCTGGAAATAAGGGCTCAAGACAGAGTCGGAAATAAGGATCCATCCCCGGCATCTTTCACATGGACCGTGGATACATCTCCGCCTGCAACTACTATCGACTCTGCCACTGATGGTAATAACAGAGTCATAACTGCAGGGGGTAACACATCTTCCAACTCTATGATTTTCTTGTTCTCTAGTATCGACAGTGGTGTAGGAGTTGATCATTCTGAATGTAGCATAGACAATTCGAAGTTTACTGTCTGTACCAGCCCATTACAGTTTACCTCAACCAACCTAGGAGACGGCACCCATACACTCAAGATATTGTCTGATGACAAAGTTGGAAATAAAGCCTCAGCTCCTTCATCATTCAACTGGACCGTAGACACAGTACCTCCAAAAACCTCCATAAACTCTGCTACAGATGGAAATAAAAGCGCCGTAACTAATGCTGGTACTACCAAATCTACTTCCATGACCTTTGCATTCTCTGGTAACGATACTGGCGGCATAGGCATAGATCACTTTGAGTGCAGCACGGATAATTCTAACTTTGTCACCTGTACCAGCCCATTCACAATACCTAATTCATTGAAAGATGGTACTCATACATTTAGGGTATTGTCTGAAGATAAGGTAGGAAATAGAGGCTCGTCACTGGCCTCATTCAACTGGACCATTGATACTGCGCCACCAACTACTTCTATCACCTCTGCCATCGACGGCAATAGGAAAACCGTAACTACAGGTGGTAATACTACATCCACATCCATGACCTTTGCCTTCTCAGGTACTGATAGGGGCACTGGCGTAAACCACTTTGAATGTTCACTTGATGGAGCGTCATTTACAACATGTATCAGTCCAGTACAATTTAACAATCTATCGGATGGAGCTCATACACTGGAAGTAAGAGCTGAAGATAATGTTGCAAACGTAGATGCGTCACCTGCATCCTTCGTCTGGACAATTGATACGATACCACCTACTACTTCTATCAATTCTGTTATTGACAGCAATAATAACACATTATCCAACGGTAGTAATACTCGGTCAAGCTCTATAACATTTACATTCTCAGGTTCAGATACAAGTAAAGTAAAAACAACTAAAGTAGAGGTAAAACGTTTTCAATGCAGCTTAGACAAGTCTGACTTTGCTGACTGTACCAGCCCACTCACATTCCCTAATTTGTTAGGCAACGGACCTCATACATTTAAGGTAAGAGCAGTAGATAATTCAGGAAATAATGATAACTCTCCAGAACTCTTTACTTGGAATGTCGATGTAACGCCACCTGATACAACTATAAACTCTGCTAGCGATGGTAACAACAAGACTGTGATCAATGGTGGTAATGGTACATCTAGATCCATGACATTTACCTTCACAGGTTCAGATGAGGGTGTAGGTGTGGATCACTTTGAATGTTCTGTTGATGGAGCATCGTTTGAATCCTGCGCCAGCCCTGTCCAATTTAGTAATCTTGCAGATGGATCTCATACTTTGGAAGTGAGGGCTGAAGATAAGGCAGGAAATGAGGGTCCTACTCCAACCGCATTCATATGGACCATAAATACGGCACCACCAAATACTACTATTAATTCAGTCACCGATGGCAATAAAAATATAGTTACTAACAATAGTAATAGCAAATCCAATATAGTGACAATCGCATTCTCAGCAATAGACGCTGTTGCTAATGTGCATCACTTTGAATGCAGTATAGATAACTCTGGTTTTGCTGACTGTACCAGCCCATTCAGAATCCCTAATTTATTAAGCGATGGTCCTCATACATTTAAGGTAAGGGCAGTAGATAATTCAGGACATGGAGACCCGTCACCAGCACTGTACACCTGGACTGTAGATACTTCAGCACCAACTACAAATATCACTTCTGCGACAGATGGTAATAAAAACCCTATATCTTCTGATGGAAGTACGTCATCTACAGCCATGATATTTACCTTCTCAGGTACTGATACAGGTGCAGGCTTGGACCACTTTGAATGTTCCATAGACGGAGCATCATTTACAACATGTGCCAGTCCTACCCCGTTTGATGACCTTGGAAGCGGTGCTCACAAATTGCTAGTTAGAGCTATTGACAATGTTGGAAACCAAGGAACAACTCCAGCATCATTCGGATGGAATGTCGATGCGACGCCACCTGATACAACAATAAACTCTGCTAGCGACGATAACAACAAGACTGTAACTAGTGGTAGTAATACTACATCTAGAACCATGACGTTTAACTTCTCTGGTTCAGATATAGGTATCGGCTTGGACCACTTTGAATGTTCCATAGACGGGGCATCATTTTCCACTTGTGATACGCCACTCCAGTTTACCGACTTATCAATTGGAGATCATTCC
>VBPR01000161.1 GCA_005877345.1 Nitrososphaerota archaeon | reverse complement strand
AAGATAACTTGAATATTACCAAATCTGTCGTTTATTGTGATAAATTTTATGTTACTATGTTCACGAATCGAAGAGATCCATCCGACAATTAATACCTCCTTTCCGTTCATGGATGTATCAATACTTTTGGAATAATGTGTTCTTTTCCAGGTTAGATCTGCTGAACTATTCAAATTGACGAACCCTGATAATTTGAACTTTAATGTACAGGTTAATTTAACCTTTTGACACAGATATACTAATTATTGCAACAAACATGCCAACACGTATTACGTCATAGAAAGAGAATCAAAGTAGTAACTAAATATATTATTTATATGGACAACTATGCACCTTTAATAGACCAGGGTGTTGAAATCTTGTTTACGACATACCCCAACAAGGATTTATAGAGCTGATAAAAAGTAATAGCGATATAATAACGGATAATAGAATTACCTCGGAATAGTCAAAAATGGGTAAAAACCTCTTGGGCTTGGTAATAATCGAAACTTACAAAAGCATTAATAACATTGTCAAATAATTTGTGTGAAATGGAAAAACAGTCACTATTATCACTTTTTTCTTCAAATCCAGATAAATATTATAAGGTTTCATTGTTCGATGAAAAAGGCTTCAAAAGACAAAATTGCAAGTTATGCGGAAAATTCTTTTGGTCTATAAATGATAAAGTAGCTTGTCCCGAACATGAAAACTACAGCTTTATAGGAGATCCCCCGACATCAAAGAGACTAGATTTTGTAAATACCTGGAAAGAATTGAGTAGCTTTTTCAGAAAAAATGATCACGAACTAATCCAAAGATATCCTGTGGTATGTCGCTGGAGAGAGGATCTTTATTTCACGATTGCTTCAATAGTAGACTTTCAGAGGGTAATGAATGGAAAGATCGTATTTGAAATCCCAAAAAATCCTCTTGTTGTTCCTCAAATGTGTCTTCGTTTTAATGATATTGAAAATGTTGGTCTTACTGGTAGACACTATACTAGTTTCTGCATGATAGGTCAAACCTGTGATGCAGATGCACCAGGTGGATATTGGAAGGACAGGTGTATAGAACTGGATCACGCTCTCCTTAAGGAAGTACTTGGTATTCAATCGGAAGAAATTACTTTCGTTGAAGATGTTTGGATGGGTGCCGGAGCCTTTGGTAATTCGTTGGAATATTATGTTCGAGGATTGGAGCTAGGAAATGCGGTATTCACTGAGTTTGAGGGAGACGAACACAATTACCGTACGCTTGATAACAGGATTATAGATATGGGAGCAGGACTAGAACGCATGTCCTGGATCACATTAGGCACCCCAACAAGCTATGATGCTACGTTCGGACCGGTAATAAAAAAAATAAAAGATATAATTGGTATTGATATTGATTCGAATCCAGAGTTTCTATCTCAATATTTCAGGATATTTTCTGAGAAATATTCGAACTATCATTATGATGTAAGACTTTTGAAAACGAATATTGCAAAAGAAATGGGCGTATCGTATGAAGCTTTAGAAAAGACTATCTTGCCGTTTGAAACATTATCAGTAATAGCTGATCACACAAGAACTTTATTGTTTGCAATTTCTGATGGTTCTTTACCTTCGAATGTCGGAGGAGGTTACAATCTGAGAATAATATTAAGAAGAACTCTTGCATTACTTGCACGTTATGGCTGGAATGTCGATTTAGAAGATATCATGGATTTACACATTGATCAACTAAAAGCAATGTATCCTGAGTTATATGAGCACAAGAATGATGTTAGAACCATAATACAAATTGAATCCGGGAGGTATTCTTCATCTAAAGTAAGAATGTATTCCATAGCCAAATCCATGTTAACAAACAAGAAAAGCCCCAGTGTTGAAGACCTAATAAGGATGTACGAATCCGATGGAATTACACCTGATTTTTTACTTGAAACTGGAGTTATAGAAAAAATACCATCTGATTTTTATTTTAAATTAGCAGAGCTGCATACCTCTCATGAATCAAAACGGGTTCCAGTCATTGAAACTATCACTGGACTAAAACCCACAAGATTATTGTATTATGAAGATCCGTCCATTAGAGAATTTGATGCAAGAATTCTTAGAATAGTTAAAGGCAAATACATGATTTTGGATCAAACTGCATTTTATCCCAGAGGAGGAGGACAAGAACCAGATTTTGGATATATCGAAGGGATTAAAATTACAGACGTAGTAAAACAAAATGATATAGTTCTTCATAAATTAGACGGTTCATCAAAAGATCATTTTCCAGAAGATAAAATAGTCCACGGAATTGTTGATAACGAAAGGAGACTAGCTATTACCAAAAATCATAGCGCAACCCACATATTGAATTCCGCTGCAAGGAACAATCTTGGAACATGGGTATGGCAGAATTCTGCCTTTAAGGAAGAACATTACGCAAGATTGGACATTACTCATCATTCTGCTTTGACGATAGAAGAAATCAAGCAGATAGAAAAAACCGCCAATGAAGTGGTTCAGAGAAATTTACCAATACTAATCAATGTATTTGAAAGATCCGATGCTGAGAAGCGATATACATTCAGGATTTATCAAGGAGGCGCAGTTCCATCAAACAATGTAAGGATAGTAAACATAGACGGATGGGATGTCGAAGCATGTGGTGGAACCCATGTAAATAAGACAGGAGAAATAGGTCTGATAAAAATTCTAAAAACTGAGAGAATTCAGGATGGGGTAGTAAGACTAGAGTATGTTGCTGGAAATAATGCTTTGAAGTACGTGCAATCACAGGAATCTCAGTTACTTCATATCGCCCAATCCCTTGGTTCAAGCAAAGAGAAAGTAGTTGATTCGTTTGACAGGATAACAGCGGACAATGATTTAATGAAAAGAAAGTTTAGAATTCTTGTTAATAAATTTTCAGACAATATGACTAAAATCGTTTCTCAGAAAGCGACTAAATCAAGATCAGGATTAAAGATCTACATTACTTATGATGATGAAATAGGCGATGACTACTATATTGCATTAGGAGAAAAAAGTATAGATAATGATCCTTTTTTAGTATACGTTGCACTCGTTCAGGATCAAGAAAGAATAAAAGTCATAGTTTTTGTTGGTGCTGAATCAAGAAAATTCATTAAAGCATCAAAAATTGCTAAAGATATTTCGTTAAAACTTGGAGGTACCGGTGGAGGAGGCACAGAGAAATTTGCTCAAGGTGGAGGAACAGACAAGAGTAAGGTTCAAGAATGCTTGAATAATCTTGAGAATTTGTTGACAAGTATTTTAGATTCTAGTGAAAAAAATGGCCGAAAATTCAGCTGAAAAAACGTCCTACGTAGAACTCAATTGGGCAAAAGTTGGAGAAAAGTGGAGAAAAAAGTGGTCTGAAGGTAGAATATTTGAATCTGAAACTCAGCCGCATACGAAAAAGTATTTTCTTACAGTCGCGTATCCTTATCCAAATTCGCCACAACATGTAGGTCACGGAAGAACATATACTTTGGCTGATGTCCATGCGAGATACAAACGTATGAAGGGTTATAATGTATTATTTCCAATGGGTTTCCACTATACCGGAACACCTATTGTGTCAATGTCACAAAGAATCAAATCCAACGATCTAGAATTAATAGAAACTTTTGAACAAATATACAAGATCCCTGATGAAGTAATATCAAGTTTCAAAGAACCTAAAAAAATAGCCGACTTTTTCCATGAAGAAATCAAAGAAGGTATGAATGAAATGGGGTATTCTATTGATTGGAGGAGAGAGTTTACGACGATAGATACGGCCTATTCTAAATTCATTTCGTGGCAATTTAGAAACCTTAGGAAGAAAGGCTTAATAGTTCAGGGATCTCATCCAGTCGGATGGTGTCCTCAAGATCAAAATCCAGTTAGTCAACATGATACTATAGGCGATATCGAACCAGAGCTAATTGAATATGTGCTTGTAAAATTCAAATTTGAAGAACAATACGTTATTCCAACTGCCACATTAAGACCAGAAACTATTTTTGGTGTGACTAACTTATGGATAAATCCTAATATTAAGTATGTAACCGCACTTGTAAATAATGAGAAATGGATAATAACTAAAGATGCAGCAAAAAAGTTGGAATTTTTAAACCTAAACGTGTCGATAATTTCAGAAATACTCGGATCTGATTTGATAGGAAAATCTGTATTTGATCAATTAAGAAAACAACACATACCTATATTTCCTGCATCATTTGTTGATCCCAATAATGGGACTGGAATTGTTATGTCGGTTCCAGCACATTCACCTTATGATTACCAAGCGCTCATTGATTTAAGGAAGGACTCCGATACATTGACAAAATATGACATGACTGTTAATATTGTTCCCATAACGGTAATCCATACTGATACGTTTCCCTCAATTGGCTTATCCCCTGCAGAATTTATAGTGACTAGATATTCAATAACGAATCAGAACGATCCAAAACTTGAAGAAGCAACAAACAAGCTTTATTCCGACGAATTTCACAATGGTGTCCTTTTGCCAGAGATAGATATAATCGGAAATCTAAGTGTGTTAAAAGCAAGAGATACAATAAGGGATAAAATCATCAACCAGGGAATCGGAACCACCATGTATGAATTAAAAAATGCAGTAAGATGCAGATGCGGTACTTCTTGCGTAGTGAAGTTACTAACAAACCAGTGGTTTATCAATTATGGTGATGAAAATTGGAAAAAATTGGCATATGAACTGATAAAAAATATGGAAATTCTACCTGAAGAAATAAGACAAGAATTTGCAAATGTTATAGATTGGCTAAAGGAAAGAGCATGTGCAAGAAAAATCGGTCTAGGAACGAAACTTCCATGGGATAATGAGTGGATTATTGAAAGTCTAGCAGATT
Organism: Nitrososphaerota archaeon; assembly: GCA_005877345.1. GTDB lineage: Archaea > Thermoproteota > Nitrososphaeria > Nitrososphaerales > Nitrososphaeraceae > TA-21. Next base: position 2,181 of record VBPR01000161.1, on the reverse strand, counting down.
CAGTTATTTATATGGCTTATTACACCCTATCAAATTATATTCGCAATAATATCGATCTACAAAACAGCAAAGATAAGGTATCGGCAGATAATTTGAGCGATAGTTTTTTTGATTACGTTCTTTTAGGAAAGAATGATCGTGACCTAGTTGCTAAAGATTCAAAAATTTCCGTACAATTATTGGATAAAATCAGAAATGAATTTCTGTATTTTTATCCAGTTGATTCTAGGCATTCTGGAAGGGATTTGGTTCCAAATCATCTAGCGTTTTTTATATTTAATCATGCAGCAATTTTTACCAAGGATAAGTGGCCTAAGCAAATTGTCGTCAATGGGTCGGTACTAATGGAAGGTAAGAAAATGTCTAAATCGTTTGGAAATATTATTCCCCTGCGACATGCAATAGAGGAATATGGTGCTGATCCGATTCGTCTTACAATGCTAGCATCTGCAGAGATATTACAGGATTCTGACTTCTCATTTGATTTAGTAAAAGGAATTAGATCCAAATTGTTTGAAATTTACAGAGCTATATGTACTCACAAGAGCGTTTTTACTACAATTCATAATAGTACGGAATGCAATGAACTGGAAGACCTCTGGATTTCAAGTAGGATTCAACATATTATTTTAGAAACTACTTCTGCTATTGAAAAATTTAGAATCAGAGAAGCATTACACAATATATTATACTTGATGGACAATGACCTACAGTGGTATCATAAAAGAAAACTTGCAAAAAATAAATCAATAGGTAATAATTATCTAAAGGAATTCTTTGAAACGAGGATTAAATTATTATCGCCATTTGCTCCTTTCTTCTGTGAGGAAGTTTGGGAAATAATGGGTAATCATTCCTTTATAAGTATAGATCAATGGCCCGAGGCTGATGATTCAAAAATTAAGTTGAAATCTGAAGATAATGAAAGACTTATTCAAAATATAATTTTAGATATACAGAAAATAACAAAGGTTACTAAAATCGTTCCAAAAAGGATTATGATATACACGTCTTCAACCATCAAGTGCATATTATATAAAAAATTATTAGACAGGATACAGAGCCAATCAACTGCAAATTTTGGATTATTCATGAAGGAGTTTGTAAATGATAGCGAAGTTAAAGATTTCGTTAAGCATAACCCTGACTTGGTAAAGAAAATGATAGATGACATTCTGTCGGAGTCACTAGAAGTTAGACAAAGAAGAATGAAAATTGATTCATTTAATGAATTGATACCTCTACAAGATGCTATATCTTTACTAATTAGTGAAATTGGAAATGATCAACTTGAAGTAAGTATCTTATGTGAAGACAATAGTAACAAATATGACCCTAAGCAAAAGTCGAAATTTGCCAGGCCGTATAAACCAGCTATCTATATTGAATAAACTTAAGCCATTAAATTGAAAAATTTACACCTCCAAATGGACGCTTAGTAGTTGTAGTAGCACCGACGGCCAATATTTTCTCATTATCTATTTGGTTAATGATAAATTGTTAACTAAAATTATTTTTATGGGTTGCGTATACCATTAAATTTAGAAGCATTTCAAATATTCAGAGTTGTCTGACAATTATACACTAATTTGTTCAAACGGAGATCTTGCAAGCAGTACAATTTCGCGTTGTTTAATCGAGAAATATGGATTCATGAAAGATACTAATTCTACCTTTTGTTCAAGTAATTATCCAAATATTGTCTTACATATTTCTGAAAATAATTTGCTCTATCTTGATAATCTGGATGAACAATATCCCAACACATCATGTTTTATTTTCCTATCTCAACACAGATCTAAAGCTAACATTCCGGCATTGACGTGTCATTCCACAGGAAATTTTAGCAAAAATAATTTTGGGGGCAAAGAAAGAGAATTAGGAGTATGTTATCCTTGGCTTCAAAAACAATACCTTATTGAATTGAATAATCATAAGGATAGAGTTCCCATGTATGATATTATTATAGAATCTACCCATCATGGTCCGACTTCACTAAAAAAACCCACTCTATTTATTGAAATAGGATCAACTGAAAAACAATGGAAAGATGAAAATGCAGCACATACAGTATGTAGATCTTTATTTAAGGTTATTACTAGAAAAAATGAGTTTTGTGAAAAGGCAGCCATAGCCCTAGGAGGCAATCACTATCCAACAAAATTCAATAAGATATTACTG